>JBKOZB010000068.1:0-11707 GCA_046744225.1 Planctomycetota bacterium
CTGCATCAGGATCAGCAGGAGCGGCACCGAGGCGACGTCCGAAAGGCGGTCGAACCCGAAGCGGCTCTGGAATCGGCCGATCAGCCGGCGCCCGAGGCGATCGACCGCGAAGAGGCTGGCGAGGATGACGACCGTCGAGAGGAGCATCGTCCGAGTCACGTGGCCGAGCACGTAATGGCCCATCTCGTGCGCCATGACGACGAGCACCTCCTTTTCTTCGAGCTTCGCCAGCAGCGTGTCGTACAGGACGATCCGCTTGGTCTCGAGGAAGCCCTTGACGTAGGCGTTCATCGCCTTCGTGTCAACGCTCTTGTTGACCTCGAAGATCCGCCCGCCGTCGACCCCCGCCCGAGCCGCCAGCGCCAGGATCTTCCGCTCGAGCTCCTGGTTCTTCATCGGCCCGAACTGGTTGAACAGCGGGTCGATCCAGATCGGCGTGACCAACATCCCGAAGAACAGGAACGGCACGGCCAGCAGGGTCGTGTCGAGCCACCACCGCCTCGGGCTCCGCGCCAGCAGGAGGTAGGGGACCCAGGTGAAGAGGAACCCGACGACCATCGCGACGACCAGCCCCTTGAGCGAGTTGCCGAACCACCGCCCGAGGGTCTGGTTCGAAAGCCCGTAGGCGTGCTGGCGGACGAACCCCTGGTAGTAGCGTAGGGGAAGGTCGATCAGGAAGAGCAAGCCGGTGTAAAGGACCGCGTAGATCCCGGTGGTGAAGTACCAGGTTCGGCCGATCCGCCGCGCCAGGTTGCGGATCGCGGCCGAGGCGCCGGTGAGCAACAGGACCGCCAGGACCGCGAAGTCCCAGACCTCGTCGAGAGCCCAGAGCCAGTTGCCGGTGCGGTAGTAGCTCAGAGCCAGCGCGCTCGGCTCGGGGACAGGGACGGGCGTCCGCTCGTCGACGCCGTCGAGAGCGGCCGACGCGGACGGGAGTCCCGCCAACGGCAACTCGGCGGCCGCCGCCGCGGGCCCGGCGAAGATCAGGATGCCGGCGAGTAGCGGCACGCCGAGGCGCGGGACACGTCGCAATCGGTGAGTGAGCTGCTTAAGAAACTGTTTCACGTGAAACCATTGCATTTGAACCTTTTTCATTCCCGGAAACCGTGCGGCCTCCTCAGGAGATCCGGTGGGGCGGGGGCTCCTCGGGGGCCGGCTCGGGCTCGTCGCCGATCTTCAGGTTGATGAAGGCGACGAGGAGGCCGAGCGACAGGACCAGGCTGAGGCCCCAGCCGGCGACGGCGGCGTACCAGGCGCGGTCGTACTTGCGGAGCAGGGCAGCGGCCTTGCGTCCCTCGATCGTTTCGAGCAGCGCGTCGAGCTCGGCGACCTTCCTGTCCTTTCGCTCGGCGACTTCCTCCATGTGGCTCAGGCGAACGCGCAACTCGGGGGCTTCCTTGGCATCCTTCTCATATTGTTCCAGTTTCTTGGTGGCGGCGGCCAGGTCGGTCTTGAGCTGGGCGTTGCCGAGCTGGAGTTCGTGGAGGCGAGCGCCCAGGGTATCGTTGATGGTCTTCTGGTTCTTGAGCAATTGGCGCGACTCGTCGAGCGCGCGGATGGTCTTATCGTACTTCTCGACGAACTTGGCGGGCTGGCCGCCGCTGGCCTGATCGAGCAGGGTGTCGAGCGCCACGCGCTGAGCCGCCGACGACCGATCGACGGTCTTTTCCAGCTCCTGGAGTGCGACAGTCTGCTCCTGGACGCGGTTGCCCAGGTGGTGGAGCCAGAGGACGCCGGCCAGTCCGAGCGCGCCGATCAGGGTGCCGATCAGGCCGAAGAGCGTGGCGATTTGGGTGCGGTCGACTGTCGTCGCGTGATGGGACGCAGGTCGCGTGAGCATGGCGATCAGCTCGGCCTCCAGGCGAGGGGAGAGGATTCCGCCCCCGCTTTCGGTGTTGGGGACGTTTTCCAGGTCGTTGACCTGCCGCGCCAGGGCCACGCGGTCGCTCCGGTCCGCCGTAAGGTAGTATCCCCCCACGTGGTCTAGACGGCCCTGGTGCCACTGGAAGAAACCGCGGATCTGGCGGATCGGATCGATGACGTACGCTACCTGGAGCGGCTGAGCGAAGAAATGGCGATGGATGAACAGGTCGTGGCTCGACAGGAAGATACCGAAGTCGGGGTGGGTGTGATACCATCCCACGATGTCGAGTTCGGGATGGAGCCGATCCCGCTCCCGGGTGATCTTCTCCCACGAGTCGTGCGTGTAGGTGAAGCTCGCCTGGGTGTTCTCGTAGTGCTTGGCCTCCAGAGACTTCGTGATCCAGACGAAAGGCTCGGCCGTCTGGTCGTCGACGCACTCCTTGCCCAGCAGGATGCCCCCAAGCTCGACCGACGTGTCCCGCAGCGCGTGCCGCTCGATGGCGTCGGCCGACTGGCGGTCGAGGAAGATGGGCAAATCTCCGGGTCCGGGCAGCTCGTACGCCAGGCAAACCCACTTCCGGTCGCGGTCGGGACGGCGCCGGCGCTCGGGCTCGCGGAACGTCACGTTGCCGAAGACGATCTCATCGTTGCTCAAGGCCGCGCGCTCCCCAGCCCCCAGCCCGACGCGCGGCCGGCCCGGTCGGCCGCCAGGAGGAAGAAGCCCGACTCCGACTCGCCGTCGATCCGGACGACGTCGTAGGCCGGGACCCCGACCCGCGCGAGAGACATCCGGGCCAGTGGCGCGCCTTCTTCGATTGTGTGGATGATCTCGGGGCGACCCGGCTCGCGGCAATTCGGGCAGACGGCCTCGGCCTGGCGGACGCGCGTCCGGGGGCGAAGCACCGCGACGCGCCAGCCACACCGCGGACAGTCGATCGCGACGACCAGGTCGCGGTCCAGCGCCAGCGTCAGCCGACCGGCGAGCGTCCCCCGCGCGGCCTCGAAGAGCGCGGCGACGGGATCCGCGTGCCCCAGCGGCAATTCGACCGGCTCGGGGTACGTCTCGTGGCTCAGGCAGTCGTCGCGGAAGGGGAGCCGGGTCGTGTAGAACTGATTCGTCACGCCGTTGAAGACCATCGCCGACCCGGCGGCCACGGGAAGCCCGTGGATCAGCTTCAACGCCTCCTGCACCTCCAGCGCCGCCATCATCGAGGCGATCGTCGGTGCCGTCGGGACCTTCCCCTCCAGGATCTCCTCCCGGCGCAAGAGCGGGCAACTGTAGCGGAGGTTCAAGAGCTGGTAGTCGCGCCCGGTCATCGCGCACTCGTAACAGGCCGAGTCGGGGGGGACGAACACTTTGACCACCCCTTGAATCTCCTGGATGCCTGCATCGATCCAAGGGGTGCCTACCTTCCAGCACTGGCGGTTGACCCAGAGCCGGGCCTCGCGGTTGTCGAGGCAGCCGATGACGACATCGACGTCGGCGAACAGCCCCAGGCCGAGGTCGGTGATCACGTCGCCTCGCATCGCGACGACCGCCACGTCGGGGTTGATCTCGCGCGCCCGACGCGCGGCGACCTCGGCCTTCGGCTTGCCGCCGTCCTCGGCGCGGAAGAGGACCGAGCGCGACAGGTTCGACGGCTCGACCGCGTCGAGGTCGATCACGTAGACGGTCCCGACGCCGAGCAGGGCGAGGTTCTTGATCGCCTCGTTCCCGAGCGCCCCCGCGCCGACGACCAGCACCCGCGCGGCGGCCAGCCGCTCCTGACGCCACCAGGGGATCAGCCGGAGCCGGCTATAGCGGTCGGCCTCGTCGATGACGAGCGCGGGGGAGCCGTCGGTCGCCTCCGGCTCCCGCTTCGCGGCGGAGTCGGGCTCGTCGAGAAACGTCAGCGGCGGCTCGTCCATAGAAGATTCCGAAGGGTGCGTGCAACGCACCCTACTGGGAGAGGCCCAAGGACCGCCCCGATCAGTCGATGAAGACAATCTCGTCGCCGCTGTGACGGAGGCGGCGCGGGCGGAGGTCCAGCTCCATGTCGAGGATGACGACCCCCTCCGGCCGGTCGGCCGACTCCCAGGACTGGGGGGTCTCCGGGCTCGAGGCCGATCCCACTGGCGTGATCGACGGTAAGTCGGCGGCGAACTTGCGGGCGAACTCACGGTCCTCGGCGGCCTTCGTCCCCGGCTCGGGGGCCGAGGGAGTGTCGGGGTTCGGCGGGGCAGGGGGCGCGTGCGGCTCGGACCCGACGCGACCGAGCGCGGTCCGCAAGTCGCGCAGAGGACGGGCATCGAGCGGGAACCGATACGTGGTCTGGTTCGCGACCCAGAGCGCGGCCTCGCGGTTGTATGGGCTCCGGATGTCGTAGTTGTGGAACCGCGCCATGTCCCAGAGCATGCCGCAGAGCTCGTCGAGGTTCAGGCTCGGGACCCAGTGCGTCCCGTAACCGCCGAGGCAGACCATGCCGATCTCGGAGATGTTCGGGTGATAGATCGGCGTCAGCCAGCGGATCTCGGGCATCGTGCGCGGGTACGAGGCCCCCAGCTTGATCTCGACCTCGTGCCGCTCCTGGAGGCCAACCTTCCCCCGCTCGCGCGCGAGGCTCTTGCCCAGGAAGATGACGATGTAGTGCTGCACCGGGGGCTTGCCCTGCGGGCGGAAGTGGAGCACCGAGCTATCCGACTGGAGCCGCTCCAGGGCGGCCAGGTCGGACCGGAGGCGACGGATTCGCGGCGATTCGTGCATGTTCAAACGACCCTCCTCGGCCAGGCCGGGCCTCGGCTCACGCGTGGCCAGCGACGACCTCGGGATAGACGATCAGGTGGTCGCCGTTCTGGACCCCGGCCTCGACGAGCGTCTGGCTTTCGAGCAGCCGCCGGCCCCCTTCCTTGTGGTCGAGCGAGTAGCTCATCGGCTGCCCCTCGGGACTGGTCGTGGGCAGGCTCATTTTGGTGATGATGTTCGGGAGAATCCGGCTGACGGGCACGCTGAAGGCGATCACCGCCTTGACCGACTTCGCCCCGCTCTGGTCCAGGAATGTTACCTGAATCCCGGTGGGATCGGCATTTCCGCCGTAGGACATGGTCAGGATACCTCCTCAGCATCCCATTCGCTCGTTGCCAAGCATTATTGGGTCGAATCCCCGAGATTCCCCGCGACAACCGCCCTCCCGGTGGCCCCACCCTGACGCGATTCCAGGCGGCCCGTACCTCTCCCTAGGATACCCGCGCGCGGCCGTCTCCGAAACAGGTCAGAGTCGAAACCAAGGAGCCGAAATCGAGCCGTCGGGGTTCAGGCCGAGACGCTCTGCTTCCCGTTGCAGCCGTAGATCGAGCACGTGCCGACGAACTCCCAGCAGTCGCGGTGATGCGGTGTCCGGCACGTGGCGCAGACGACGCCCGGCGTGACGATCGCCTCGCCGCAGACCTTGCAGATCGGCAGGCCCGCCTCCTCGATCGAGGCCGGACCGGCCGAGACGATCGCGATCCCCTCGTTCAGCCGCGCCGCCACTCCCTCCTGCAAGCCGTCGTGGATGATCAGCGCCGTGCGGACCGCCAACATCAGCGACTCGACGTTCAGCCCAAGGTTGCGATCGACCTGGACCAGGAGGCGCTCGGGGTTGATCGAGACGAGCATCCCGCCGGGCGGGCCGAGCCGGTGCAGGTTGGCGATCGACCAGCGCACGGCGGGGGTCAGGAACTCGCGCGCCATGTCGGGGTCGTTGGCCTGGACGACGTAACCGCGATCGAACTCCTGATCGCCGACGCGGACGAGGCGCGTCCCCTTGGGAGGTTGCGGCGGTGCCGGGCGCGCGACTGGGGCCAGTTCGAACCGGAACGGCAGGCCGCGCCGAAACCGCGCGACGACCCGCGTCCTTGGATTCGGTGGCTGGCCCGCGGCGTGCGGCGCCAGGCCGACTCGCACATGCGAGCCGTTATACGTGAAGCTCACGGTCGGTGGGTCGGACAGCCCCCGACTCTCGTATTTCCCGCGATACCGCGTGGCGAGCTGGCGGTACGACTGATACCGCGAGCCCGCCAGCCAGGCACTGGCCGAGGCCCCCAGCCGGAGGATGAGGTAGAGGATCAGGAAGAACGCGCCGAGGATTGCAAGGGTCATCAAGCGTGAATTGACCTCGCCCGGAAGCCGGGCCGCGAGATGCCGGGCCACTCCTTCCGATCTAGTTTACGAGTGTCGGACCGGGAAACGCAACGACCGGCGCGCCGCTTCACACGCCGCGCGGTCGGAATTCGACGCGACCGCGCGGCTCCGACGGCTTCCCGGACCGGCGCGGCGGGGGTACGATCGTCGTGGGGGTCGGGTCTCAGCGGGAAGGGAGACGCGCGTGGATCGATCGCGGGGAGAGTCGCCCCTGGCGCAGGCACGGCGCGACGTGCTGGCGGGGGCGGTGCTCTGGAGCCTCGGCGGGGTATTCGCCAAGTCGCTCGCCCTCGACGGCCCGACGATCGCCTTCTACCGCAGCCTGTTCGCCGGATTAGTCCTCGTACCGCTCGTCCCCCGGTCGCGCCGGGTGCTCCGGCCGGCGATGTTCCCGCTCGGTCTGGTCTTCGGCGCGATGACCGGCCTGTACATCGCGGCGATCAAGGCGACGACCGCGGCCAATGCGATCTTCTTGCAATGCACGGCGACTTTCTGGACGATCCCGCTCAGCGCCCTGATCCTGCGCGAGCGGCCCGACCGCCGCTCGGTGCTGGGAATCGGCCTGGCGACCCTGGGGATCATCGCGATCGTCCTCTACGGCTACGATGGCCGCCCGAACGAGGAGCGGGGGATCGCGCTCGGGCTGGCCAGCGGGATCTTCTACGCCATCGTGGCGATCGGCCTACGCGGACTCCGCAACCTCGACCCGATCTGGCTCAGCGGGTTCAACAACCTGGTCGGCGCGCTCGCCCTGGGCGCCTGGCTGATGGCAATGGGGAGCCCGCCGACGCTGCCGAGCCTCTCGCAAGCGCTGGCGCTGGTCGGCTTCGGTGTGATCCAAATGGCGATCCCTTATGCCCTCTTCGCGCGCAGCCTGCGCGCGGTGAAGGCTCCCGAGGCGAGTCTGATCGCCCTGATCGAGCCGGTCTTGAATCCGGTCTGGGTCGTGCTGGTCACGGGCGAGCGCCCGGCGGCCGCGACACTCATCGGCGGGCTGTTCCTCCTCTCCGGAGTCGCAAGCCGTTACTGGCCGCTGGGGCGTCGGGTCGCCGTGGCGCGCCCGGCGTCCTCGCCGAGCGGAGAGGCGTTCGATTCGGTATCATGATTGCGGAAAGTTCGCTCCGAATTCGGCAAGTTCCCTCTTAACCTTGACTTGAGGAGACCAGCCATGAGCCAGGCGGAGACACCACCGGTCGAGTCGAGCGTCGTCGCCATGTACCCCGACCATGTGGCGGCCGAGCGCGCGGTGCGCCGGCTGCACCAGGAGGGGTTCGCGATGAAGGACATGTCGATCGTGGGCCGCGATTTCCAGGTGAGCGAGGAGCCGATCGGGTTCGTGTCGGCGAGCGACTACGCCGCGGCGGCGGCCGGGACGGGGGCGTGGGTCGGGGGCCTGTTCGGCCTGCTCGTCGGCGCGGCGTTTCTGGTCCTGCCGGGCCTGGGGCCGGTGATCGTCGCCGGGCCGCTCTCGGCGGCGCTCCTGGGCGGCCTGGAAGGGGCCCTGGCCGGCGCCGTCATCGGCGGGCTCGGCGGCGCCTTGGTCGGCTGGGGCGTCCCGAAGGAGCAGGCGATCAAGTACGAGACCCAGGTCAAGGCGGGCAAGTTCCTCGTCATCTTCCGCGGCAACGCGGAGGACGCCGCCCGCGCCCGGAACCTGCTCGCACCCGAAAGGCCCGAGCACCTGGAGATCTACGACCAGGCAACGAGTTGAGCCTTCCACCGGTTCGCGCCGATCCTGCGATCCTGTCGAGCCGAGGCGGATCGGAGAGCACGGGTGGCTTCGACTTCCGGCGCCACCAATCCCCTCCTTCCCGTGCGGAGAGGTCGTTGAGCCCGTCTCAGCGCAAGGGGTTGAGCACCAGCCCGCTGAGGAGCTTGGGATAGAAATAGGTGCTCTTGGGGGGCATCTTCTCCAGGTTCGACGCGATCGCCTCGACGTGCTCCATGCCGGCGGGGGGGACGAGACAGGCGAGGTCGCACCCCTTGGCCGCGACGTCCTGCCAGACCTCATCGATCAGGTGGACGTAGCGGCACGAGGCGGTCCCGAGCGGGCCGAGCAGTTTCGTGAGCACCAGCTCGTGCAGGATGCTGACGCCCAGGGCGCGCCAGTCGGGGCTGTGCTCGGGGACGAGCTCATCCATGGTCGCGTCGGAGCGGAGCCGGGCCATCACCCAGCGGCCATCGGCGACGGTGCCGAAGGCGAGCAGATCCTGGGCGCCCGCCAACTCGACCGCATCCCCGGCTGCGCGGCAGCCTCCTTCGCCGTCGCCGATCGGCCGGATGTCGAACTCGGGGGCGAGTAGCGCGGCCAGCACGCGCGAGGTCAGGCCGGGAAATCCGGAGACGAGCCGGTGCGTCGGCAGGATCAACAGGCCGGGGTCGCTCATGCCGACGAGCATCATCATGCAGAAGTTGGCCGGGTCGTCGGGTCCCTCCAGCGCGCCCGCGGTGGCCAGGTCGTCGCGGAGATTCAGGCCGGTCTCGTAACGGTGGTGGCCGTCGGCGATGAAGATCGACTTCGCGCCCATCAGCCCCTGCACCTCAGTGTGCACCCGGGGATCGGGCACGGGCCAGAGCCGGTTCACGACACCACGATGGTCGGTCGCCTCCAGCGGCGTCCGGTCGCGTACGCCCTCCTCGACGACGCGCAAAACCTCAGCCCTGGGGTCGGGATAGAGGCCGAAGATCGGGCTCAGGTTGAACCGGGTCGCCTGGAAGAGTGCCAGGCGGTCGGCCTTCGGGCCGGAGAGCGTCTCTTCGTGCGGGTAGATCTTCCCCTGGCCGAACGGTTCGAGCCGGACCCGCGCCACAAACCCCGTGCGGGTGTAAGACTGCTTCCCCATCTGGTACGTCTGTTGACAGAGATAAAGTGCCGGCTGGGCGTCCTCGCGGAGCACGCCCTGCCGGAGCCAGTCCTTGAGGAACCGGGCCGCGCGGGTGTAGCGGTTATTCTCGGCGCCGTCGCCGGGCTCCTCCCGGTTCAATTCCAGCCGGATGATGTTGTACGGGCTGGCCTGGTAGAGTCGATCCTGCAAGGCCGGGTCGATCACGTCGTACGGGGGGGCCACCACGTCGGACATCGCCCCCACCTGGGCCATGTCGTAGCGGATTCCTCGGAACGGACGAATGTCGGGCATGGGGCGTTCTTCCCAAAGAGAGCTGGCGGACGGTCCACGCTCCGGAGGCGCCGGGATCGCTCGAAATGATTATTAATCCTAAAATTTCAAATTTAGAAGTGCAAATATTTCATCAATGTATGAACTTATTCTCACCCTCTGGGCCATCGCGGCTCTCACGGCCGGCCAGGCTCGGGCTCACGGGCGACCGGGCCGCCGTGGATCTCGCCCCGTCAGGCGCCGGTCTCCGCGCCGCGCGATTCGAGGAACTCCTTGAACCGCTCAAGGTTCCGCACCGCGCGGCCGGCCAGCGCCTCGCGCTTGGCCGCGGGCAGCTCGGGTTCGTAGGTCAATTGCAGGGTGACGCGCGTCCCCTGGTAGATCGTGGCGAAGCTGACCATCCCGGTGTGGACATGGCCGCCGGCGCTGGTCCAGGTGATCCGAGTATCGGGGGTCTGCTCGGTGATGGTGGAGTACCATTCCTTTTCCTGGCCCTCGATCGTCGCGCGCCAGCGGAGCCGTTTCTCGTCGAGCTGCTTGACCTCGTGAACCCCTTCCATGAACTTGGGGAAGTCCTCGAACTGGGTCCACTGGTGGTAGACGGTGCTCACCGGGGCGTGGATGTCGATTGACTTCTCGATGGCATTTTCCATGGCGGCCGGCATGAATGTCTCCCCTTCCCGCCGGAGGGTAGCGAGGAGGCCGGGCCGACGGACAGCGCCGGCCCGCCTCGCTCCCATTATCGTGAAGGAGGAAAATGCAGCAACCTGCGTGCCAACGGCGGCTCAGGTGCCCATCTCCCAGCTAACGAGGTACTTGCGCTGCTCGTCGGTGAGCGTGTCGATCGCGACGCCCATGGTATGCAGCTTGAGCGAGGCAACCCACTGATCGACCTCCTTGGGCACGTTGTAGACCCGGTGCTGGAGCTTGCCCCGCTGCGAGACCGACCACTCGGTCGCCAGGGCCTGAGCAGCGAAGCTCATATCCATGACGCTGGCCGGGTGTCCGTGCGCCGCGGCGAGGTTAATCAGCCGCCCCTCGCCCAGGACGTAGAGCCGTCGGCCGTCGCTCAAGACGTATTCGTCGACGAACTCGCGGACCTGCTTATTGACCGTCGCGGCCAGACCGGCCAGGTCGTCGAGCGCCAGCTCGACATTGAAGTGGCCCGAGTTGCAGATCATCGCGCCATCCTTCATAAGCGCGAAGTGCTCCTGCCGGATGACGTGGATGTTGCCGGTGACGGTGATGAACAGGTCGCCGATCCGCGCGGCCTTGCTGATCTCCAGGACCTCGAGGCCGTCCATCGCGGCCTCCAGGCCGCGGATCGGGTTGACCTCGGTGACGATCACGTGGGCGCCGAGCCCCTTGGCCCGCATCGCGACCCCCTTGCCGCACCAGCCGTAGCCGCAGACGACCACCTTGCGGCCGGCCAGGAGCATGTCGGTCGCCCGGATCACGCCGTCGAGCGTGCTCTGGCCGGTGCCGTAGCGATTATCGAAGAAGTGCTTCGTCTCGGCGTCGTTGACCGCGATGACCGGCAGCTTCAGGACGCCGTCCTTCTCCATCGCCCGCAAGCGGATGACGCCCGTGGTCGTCTCCTCCATGCTGGCGATGACGTTGGCGGCCAGGCCGCCCCGCTCCTCGGGTTTGAGCATCTTGGCCCAGCTCCGGACCTCAGGGTGGAGGTCGTCGAGACGGTTCAGCCCGATGAAGATCATCGCGCTGACCAGGTCGGCGCCGTCGTCCATCGTGACGTTGGGCCGATGCTTCAAGGCGGCCGCGATGTGGCGATAGTAGCTCGCCTCATCCTCGCCCTTGATCGCGTAGACCGGGATATTGAAGTCCTGGGTCAGACTGGCCGCGACGTCGTCCTGGGTCGAGAGCGGGTTCGAGGCGCAGAGGACCAGGTCGGCGCCGCCGGCGACCAGCGTGCGGGCCAGGTTCGCCGTCTCGGCCGTCACGTGCAGGCAGGCCGACATCCGCAGGCCCGCCAGCGGCTTCTCGACCTCGAACCGCTCGCGGATCGCCCGGAGCACCGGCATATCGCGCTCCGCCCAGACGATCCGCTGGTAACCGACACCGGCCAACGCCAAGTCTTTCACGTCTCCCGAAACGATAGTGGCCAAGGGCACACTCCTTTTTGATGGCGAGCAAGACTACCTGGAAACCCCCGGTCTCCTCCTGGAGCCGGGTTGCCGCATGAAGCGTACGAGGATACGAGCCCCCAGCCCGGCGCGACCGCGAGAGGCGCGGCGGCGAGAGGTGGCCTGTCAGTCCGTCGGGCGAGGACAGCGCGGGGCCTCGGCCAGCTCAGATGGCCGAACGAAGCAGACGCAGGGTTTTCTGCCGCTCCCAGTCCATCCAGTCGAGCGGACCGGGGGCGGGGTGAGGGGTTTCGGCCAGGTCGATCAGGCGGGAGATCGCCACGCCCTGGGCGCGGGCCAGGGTCGGCGCCTGCGGGGCGACGCTCTGCACCAGCGCCTCGAATCGCGCCCAGTCCTCCTGGGACATCGCGACCCGAAGCGCCTTGCTGGTCCATTGCTCGGGCAGGAGCGGATGGAGCGGGCGC
>JBKOZB010000051.1:0-11595 GCA_046744225.1 Planctomycetota bacterium
GGTCCCCCTTGTGCTCCATGATGGTGCGCCGGGTGTGGCCCGAGGGGTCGGTCTCGACCCGCATCGTCTCGCCCTCGACGATATCCTCATAGCGGGCCTTGCCGCCGACCTCGGCGAGGATCGGGATGTTGTGCGGGTCCCACTCGCAGAGGACCGTACCGCGGGTGACCATCTGGCCGTCCGCGACCCTCATCTCGGCGCCGTCGGGGACGTCGTACTTCTCCAGTTCGCGGTTCTTCGGGTCGAGGATCTGGATCTCGCCGTTGCGCGACAGGGCGATCCGCTTCCCCTCGTCGTTAATGACGAGGTTGATGCCGACGTACTTGACCTTGCCCTCGCGCTTGGCCTTGTGCTCCTTCTCCTCGACGCCTCGGGTAGCGACGCCACCGATGTGGAAGGTCCGCATCGTGAGCTGGGTGCCCGGCTCGCCGATCGACTGCGCGGCGATGATCCCGACGGCCATCCCCGGCTCGACCAGTTGCCCGGTGGCCAGGTCCATGCCGTAGCAGCGGCGGCAGATTCCCAGCGGCGCCTCGCAGGTCATCGGACTGCGGACCTGGATCTTTTCGATCTGCATCTCCTCGAGCTTCCGCGCCGCGGCGACGGTGATCATCTCGTTCTCTCTGACGACCACCTCGTCGGTGATCGGGTTGACGATGTTGACCCGGCTGACGCGCCCTCGGATCGACTGGACGAGGCTGACCTCGACCTTCTCGCCCTTGTAGATGACCCCTTTGGTGATCCCCTGCGAGGTGCCGCAGTCCTCCATGGTGATCACGACGTTCTGGGCGACGTCGGCGAGCTTTCGCGTCAGGTAGCCCGAGTCGGCCGTCTTCAAGGCGGTGTCGGCCAGGCCCTTGCGGGCGCCATGGGTCGAGCTGAAGTATTCGAGCACCGAGAGGCCCTCGCGGAAGTTGGCCTTAATCGGCGTCTCGATGATCTTGCCCGAGGGCTTGGCCATCAAGCCGCGCATCCCGGCGAGCTGGCGGATCTGCTCGACGCCGCCGCGGGCCCCCGAGTCGGCCATCAGGAAGATCGGGTTCAGGTAGACCTGGCCGTGGCGCACGTCGTTGCGGAGCTGCTCCATCATCTCGTTGGTGATCCGCTCGCGGGCGTGCGTCCAGGCGTCGAGGACCTTGTTGTACCGCTCCTGCTCGGTGATGATCCCGCGCTGGTAGAGCTTGGCCGCCTTGTTGACCTCCTTCTCCGTCTCGTTGAGAATCTGCTCCTTCGAGGACGGCGTCTTCAGGTCATCCGTGGCGAACGAGAGGCCCGAGCGGGTCGATTCGCGGAACCCGAGGTCCTTCATCGCGTCCAGGAGGTCGATCGTCTCGCGGCGGCCGAGGAGCTGGTAGCAGTCGGCGATGATCCCCTGGAGCTGCTTCTGCCCGAGCGCCACATTGTAGTACGGCATCTTGGGGTGGAGGATGTCGTTGAAGATCACCCGGCCGGTGGTCGTCTTGATGACCATGCCGGGGGTGAACTCCTTCTCGCCCTCGCCGCGCAGCTTCTTGTGCGCCGGGAGGCGGAGCTTGATCATCGCGTGGACGCCGACCTTGCGCTGGCTGAAGGCGAGGAAGACCTCGTTCGGGCTGGAGAAGGTCATCCCTTCGCCCGGCTCGCCGGGGCGCTGGACCGTCACGTAGTACGAGCCCATGACGATGTCTTGCGTCGGGCTAATGATCGGGTTGCCGTTGGCGGGGCTGAAGATGTTATTGGTCGACATCATCAGCGTCATCGCCTCGACCTGCGCCTCGATCGACAGGGGCAGGTGGACGGCCATCTGGTCGCCGTCGAAGTCGGCGTTGAACCCCTTGCAGACGAGCGGATGGATCCGGATCGCGTTCCCCTCGACCAAGACCGGCTCGAACGCCTGGATGCCCATGCGGTGCAACGTCGGGGCGCGGTTCAGGAGAACCGGGTGGTTCTTGATGACCTCCTCGAGGATATCCCAGACTTCCTCGACCTTCCGCTCGAGCATCTTCTTGGCCGACTTGATTGTGTCGGCGTGCCCCAGCTCCTTGAGCCGTCGGATGATGAACGGCTGGAACAGCTCGAGCGCGATCTTCTTGGGCAGGCCGCACTGGTGCAGCCGGAGGTCGGGGCCGACGACGATCACCGACCGGGCCGAGTAATCGACCCGCTTGCCCAGCAGGTTCTCGCGGAACCGCCCCTGTTTCCCCTTGATCATGTCGGTCAAGGATTTGAGCGGCCGGTTGCTCGACCCGAGCACGGGGCGCTTGCAGCGGTTGTTGTCGAAGAGGGCATCGACGGCCTGCTGCAACATCCGCTTCTCATTGCGGATGATGACCTCGGGCGCGTTCAGGTCCACCAGCTTCTTGAGCCGGTTGTTCCGGTTGATGATCCGGCGGTACAGGTCGTTCAGGTCGCTGGTGGCGAAGTTGCCCGAGTCGAGGAGCACGAGGGGCCGCAGGTCGGGCGGGATGACCGGGATGCACTCCAGGACCATCCATTCGGGCCGGTTGTCGCTGTCGCGCAAGCTCTCGACGACCTTGAGCCGCTTGGTCAGGTCCTTCATCTTCTGCTTGCTGGTCGTCTCGGTCAGCTCTTGGCGCAGTTGCTTCGAGAGCGCGACGAGGTCGAGCCGGGCCAGGAGCTTGCGGATCGCGTCGGCCCCCATGTCGGCCTGGAACGTGTCGCCGAACTGTTCGCGCGACTTGCGGAAGTCCTCCTCGGTCAAGAGCTGCCGCTCCTTGAGCGGCGTGTCGCTGGGGTCGATGACGACGTAGTCCTGGAAGTAGATGATCCGCTCCAGGCTGGTCGTCTTCATATCGAGCAGGGTGCCCAGGCGGCTGGGCATCGCCTTGAAGAACCAGATGTGGACGACCGGCGCGGCCAGCTCGATGTGGCCCATCCGCTTGCGGCGGACACGGGAGTGCGTGACCTTGACGCCGCAGCGGTCGCAGATCATCCCCTTGTACTTCATGCCACGGTACTTGCCGCAGGCGCACTCCCAGTCCTTCTCGGGCCCGAAGATCCGCTCGCAGAACAGGCCGTCCTTCTCGGGGCGGTAGGTCCGGTAATTGATCGTCTCGGGCTTCTTGACCTCGCCGAACGACCAACTGCGGATATCGTACGGGCTGGCGAGCCCGATCTTGACGGCGCCGTAATCATTGATACGATCGTAGGCACTTTCGCCCATGCTCACGAGACACTCTCCTCTGCACGCACTTGGCGGTGCCGAAGCGGGTTGGTTTCGGGTGAAAGTCAGCGGTCGATCAGGCGATCGGATCCCCAAGTCGCGGGCATCGACCCAAAAAAAGTCCGCGGGCTCACCCTCTCGATTGGAGAGGACCGCCGCGGTTCAGACGGTCATCCAAGACCGTGGGTGTCACACCGGCCTCCTCCTTCGCCGGACAAATTAGGCTCCCTAGCCCCAGAATTCGTTGACCAGGGCGGAAGCGCAACCCGAACCACCGCGGGCCGGGCCGCCATCGGAGTCGGTTCTTGCTGATGATACGCAATCGCAACGCCAATTCCAAGAAAAATCTGCTTGACAGTGGCGTTTTCCTCGGATTGCTCTTAACGGCTGGAGGATGAAACATGACGAACCAGATCCGCAAGCCTGAACTCTGGGTTGACGAGCTCCGAGAGAAGCACGAGTGCGGGGGATACGACGGTTATTCCCTCACCACCGAACTCGTCCTCGACGGGCGGAGGATCATGCTAAGACACCCGTTCTCCTTGGAGGCGGCGGAATTCCTCTCCGTCACGAAGTCGGATTCGGGAGAACTTCTCTACCTGATCGTGAGACAGCCGAGACCGCATGGCTATTTCCCGAACGCCGCGATCATGATCGTGGCCAAGCGTCGCGAGGCCGACAACTATGCCGCCGTCGTCTGGCACGAGCTTTATCCCTGGGCCTTCAAAATATCTGGGGCTTGCGGGGGAGATCGAGACCTGAAGCGGGCAGCAAGTCATCCTTTTTCTTCTTCGAGGGTGGTTTGTCGCTGCTTGGCCACTTCTTGGGCCTTCAGCTGACTCATCCATTCGAAGATGGCATCGAAAATGTCCTCGACTTCCCCGGTCCCTGAAAACGACCTGACCTTGATCCGCGTGCCGCACTGGGGACACTGCGCATAGAAGAAGGGGGCGACGGAGAAGCGGACCCCGCAGTGCTCGACGTCCCGCCGCACCGGGAATGCGCGAATCGCTTCGAGCAGGTCTTCGGAAATTTCCAGGCCGGGATGATTCTTTAAGGCCATCTTATTTAAGTCCTAGCCTGCTTGAATTGGCTGCGGGTCATTCCGGGGGCCGGGGCGTATTTCCGCGTGGGCTTCCCGGAGGCTCTGAGGCAAAGGTTCGGCGCCAAGGATCGATCCCAGGCTCAAGCCTTTTGCCTCGATCTCAGCCTCGGACCGCACGATGATTTGGCTTCCGGCGCGGAAGCTTTCCAGGACTTCAGACTCGGTAAGCGGAGGATTCACTCGCTCGAGGACGAAAACGGAGAGGCCCTCCTCTCCCTTCCTGAGTTGAAACGCGGGTCGCCCCGGTTCGGCTACTCGGACAACCATGCGCTCTCCAAGCGGGGACATCCGAGTGGCTAGGATCTCCTGATTGAGTCTCGTAGGGCCGGCTGTGCCAGCCGCCTCTGCAACGGCCGGCACAGGCCGGCCCTACGAGACGAGACATGGATCAAGGCGGATGGGTGACCGGGGCAAAGCGTCACATCTCCCGACCATCCATCCAAAGTTATCTATCACGCTGCAGTGAGTCAAATCATACCCGTTTCTTCTCAAGCTGCATGTTCAGGCCCAGGCCGCGGATCTCGTTGGTCAGGACGTCGAAGCTCGCCGGAGTTCCTGCCTCCAATGTGTTCTCGCCCTTGACCATCGACTCGTAGATCTTGGTCCGGCCCTCGACGTCGTCGCTCTTGACGGTCAGGAGCTCCTGGAGGATGTAGGCGGCCCCGTACGCCTCCAGGGCCCAGACTTCCATCTCGCCGAACCGCTGGCCGCCGAACCGCGCCTTGCCGCCTAAGGGCTGCTGGGTGATCAGCGAGTACGGGCCGGTGGCGCGGGCGTGGATCTTGTCATCAACCAGGTGGTGCAGCTTGAGCATGTAGATATACCCAACCGTCACCCGCTGGTCGAACGACTCGCCGGTGCGGCCGTCGAAGAGCTGGGCCTTGCCGTTTTCGGGGAGGCCGGCATCCTTGAGGCACTGGCGGATCGTCTCCTCGGTGGCGCCGTCGAAGACCGGGCAGATCGCCTGGAACCCGAGCTTGGCGGCGGCCCAGCCCAGGTGAGTCTCCAGGATCTGGCCCACGTTCATCCGGCTCGGCACGCCCAGGGGGTTCAAGAGGATCTCGACCGGCGTGCCGTCGGCGAGGAACGGCATGTCCTCCTCGGGGAGGATCTTGGCGATGACCCCCTTGTTGCCGTGCCGGCCGGCCATCTTGTCGCCGACCGAGATGACCCGCTTGGTCGCGATGTAGATCTTGACCATCTGCAACACGCCCGAGGGGAGTTCGTCGCCCCTCTTCAGGCTGTTGAGCCGGCGGTCCTTCTCGTCGCGCAGGGCCTCGATCCTCGGAGCGTACTGGCGGACGACCTTGCGGGCGGCCTCGGTCTTCTCGGGGCTGCGGAGGTCGAGTGCCTCGAGCTTGAACCGCTCGCTCTCGTCGGCCAGTTCCTTGGGGTCCCGGCTCCGACCGAACGGCTTGCCCGTCGAGGGGTCGAGCACCGGGCCGCCAACCACCTCCTCGAGCGCCTTGATCATCTGCTTGTATTCGTCGGCGATCTTGACGCTCTCGGCCAGCTCGGTGTCCTTCAGCTCCTTCTCGAACGCCTTGCGCTCCTCTTCGTTCAGGCTCATCCGGCGGCTGAACCGCTGGGTGTTGATGACGATGCCCTCGACGCCCGACGGCACCTCGAGCGAGTCGTTCTTGACGTCCTCGCCCGCCCGGCCGAAGATCGCGTGCAGCAGCTTCTCCTCGGGGGTCAGCTCGCTCTTCGACTTGGGCGCGACCTTGCCGACGAGGATGTCGCCCGGCTTGACGAAGGTGCCGATCCGGACGATCCCGTTCTCGTCGAGGTTCCGCAGCGCCTTCTCTGAGACGTTCGGGATGTCGCGGGTGAACTCCTCGCGCCCCAGCTTCGTCTCGCGGATCTCGATCTCGAACTCCTCGATGTGGATCGAGGTATAGACGTCCTCCTTGACCAGCCGCTCGCTGATGATGATCGCGTCCTCGAAGTTGTAGCCGTCCCAGGCCATGAAGCCGACCAGGACGTTCCGTCCCAGGGCCAGCTCGCCCCGGTAGGTCGAGGCGCCGTCGGCCAGGATGTCCCCCTTCTTGACCTTCTGGCCGACGTCGACGATCGGCTTCTGGTTCAGGCAGGTCCGCTCGTTCAGGCCGACGTACTTGCGCAGCTTGTAAATGTGGTTGTGGTCGATGATCACCCGAGTCGAATCGACGTAGGTGACCGTGCCGTCCTGCTCCGCCCGGACGATCATGCCCGAGTTCAGGGCGACGGCCTTCTCCAGGCCGGTGGCGACGATCGGTGGCTCGGCGACCAGGAGCGGCACCGCCTGGCGCTGCATGTTCGAGCCCATCAAGGCGCGGTTGGCGTCGTCGTGCTCGAGGAACGGGATCAGGCCGGCCGAGACCCCCACCATCTGCTTCGGCGAGATGTCCATGAACTGGACCTGATCGACGGGGGTGGTGTGGAAGTCGGTCTGGTACCGGGCGATGACGGACGGGCCCTTCAGCTTGCCCTGCTCGTCCATGACGGCGTCGGCGGGGGCGAGGTAGGCCTCGCTCTCCTCGTCGGCGCGCATCCAAACGACGTGCTCAGTGCGGTGGCCGTGCTTGATCGCGCGGTACGGAGTGACGAGGAACCCGTACTCGTCGACGCCGCCGTAGATCCCGAGCGAGCTGATCAGGCCGATGTTCGTCCCTTCGGGGGTCTCGATCGGGCAGATCCGGCCGTAGTGCGAGATATGGACGTCGCGCACCTCGAACCCGGCGCGCTTGCGGTTCAGGCCGCCCGGGCCCAGCGCCGAGAGCCGACGCTCGTGGGTCAGCTGCGCCAGGGGGTTGGTCTGGTCGACGACCTGTGACAGCTCGCCGCGGCCGAAGAAGTACTCGATCGCCGCGCTGATGCTCTTGGGGTTGATGAGCGAGCGCGGGGTCATGTCCTCGGCGTCCTTGAGGCTCATGCGCTCCTGGACCGTGCGGCGGAGCTTGAGGAACCCCTTGCGCAGCTCGTCGGCGGCCAGTTCGTCGATCGTCCGCAGGCGGCGGTTGCCCAGGTGGTCGATATCATCGACATGCCCCCGGCCTTTCCGCAGGTTCAGGATGTAGCGAATCGCGTTGACGTAGTCCTCGGGGTCCAGGGTCATCTGGTCCTCGGGGATGATCTGGTTGAACTTGCGGTTGATCCGGAACCGGCCGACCTTGCCGAGGCGGTAGCGGTTGGTGTCGAAGAACTTCTCGTGGAAGAGCTCCTTGGCCTTCTCCAGTTGCGGCGGGTTGCCGGGGCGGAGCCGCTGGTAGATCCGCAACAGGGCGCTCTCGTGGTCGGTCGTCGGGTCCTCCTGGAGCGACTGGAGGATGAGCGGGTCCTTGGCCTCCTTCAGCACGAGGACGGCGCCGAGGTGGGAGTCGGCCAGGATCTGCGCCGAGGTCTTGGAGATCGTCGTGCCGCTCTCGATGAGGACCTCGCCGGTGTTCGGATCGACGACGTCGCCGCAGGCGATCCGCCCTTCGAGCTTGGCGGCGGCCTTGGGGTCGCCGGTCGAGACGGTCTCGGTCTCGTAAAAGGCGGCGAGGATCGCATCGTCGGACGAGAACTTCGGGCTCATCGCCCGCAAGAGCGTCATCGCCGAGAACTTGCCCGACTGGTCGATCCGGACGCCGAGCGTCTCCTTCTTGGTGACTTGCAGCTCGATCCAGCTCCCGCGCTCGGGGATGATCCGGCAGGCGTGGAGCTTGCGGTCGCCGGCCTCGATCTCGACGACGAAATCGACGCCGGGCGAGCGGTGGAGCTGGCTGACGACGACGCGCTCGGCGCCGTTGATGATGAACTCGCCGCCGCCGATCATGATCGGCATGTCGCCGAGGTAGACCGATTCCTCGATCGCGGTCTCGCCCTTGTTCAGGCGGAGCCAGACGTGGAGCGGGCGGCCGTAGGTCAGGCGGAGCTGGCGGCACTCGTCGGGCTCATAGCGCGGTTTGCCCAGGTCGAACTTGATATATTCCAGCTTCAGCGTCTTGTCGTAGCTCTCGATCGGGAAGATCTCGCGGAACACCCCTTCCAGGCCGCTGTCGGCGCGCTCCTCGGCCGGGATGTCGGCCTGGAGGAACCGTTCGTAGCTGCGGGTCTGGATCTCAGTCAGGTCGGGGACCGGAAACACGTCGTAGATCCGGCCGAAGTTCCGCTGCTGGCTCGGGGTGATTCGCCGCACGGTGCTCGCGGTGGGCATATCGTCGCGCTCCTCAAGGGAGATGGGTGGGCGCAGGTCGGCGTGGGCAGGCCACGTCTCCGGGGTCGAGGCCGATCCGGCCAGGCATCGCGGGGTGGACGACCCAGGGGACTCCTCCTGACGGGTTGCCGTGGGGCGCGTGCCCCGGTCGAGACGTCGTTCCTCGCCGTCTGCGCGCCGAAACACCCCGGAGCCCGACCGGATGGCCGTCGGCGCCGGGGCGGGTCGAGCGTGGGTTCCAAAATGCGGCATGCCCCCGCCCAGGACGCTCGAAAACACCGGGACGAAGGGCCGTCGCGGACCGGACGAAGGGAAGTTTTCCGGGAGGCGGTCCGCCGCGCCGAACAGCCGACCGGGACAGTTCGGTGGCGCTGCGGAAGCCTCGGGGCGGAACGGAGACGCGGCGTCTGTTACTTGATCTTGACCGTGGCGCCGGCGTCTTCCAGCTCCTTCTTGAGCTTCTCGGCGTCCTCCTTGGACACGCCGGTCTTGATGTCCTTGGGTGCCGACTCGACCAGGTCCTTGGCCTCCTTCAGGCCCAGGCCGGTGGCCGCGCGGACGATCTTGATGACGTTGATCTTGTTGGCTCCGATGGCCTCGAGGTGCACGTCGAACTCGGTCTTGGCCGGCGCGGCCTCCGCGGCGGGAGCGGCGACAGCGGCGGCCGGGCCGGCGACCACTGCGGCGGCGGCGGGCTTGATGCCGTGGACGACCTCCAGGTAGTCGCCCAGCGCCTTGGCTTCGAGGACGGTTAGCTTGACGATCGAGTCGCCCAGGCTCTTGATATTGTCGGCAAACGTCGTGGTCTCGGCGGTGGCCATATCTCGTCAGATCCTTTCCTTACGTCGCGAAGAGTGCGAGGGTTCGCACTTTGTTAACCCCAGCCCCTGCCTCGGCGGCGAGGGGAACTTCTTTCGTTCGAGGAGCGGCCTCGGTCATTCGAATCAAGCGCCTCAGGCGGGTGCGCCCTCGCCCCCTTGGGCCGGGGCACCTTCGGACATCGTCTTGAGCTGGTTCATCAGACCACCGGCCGGGGCATTGGCCAGCGCGACGATCCGCTGCGCCGGGGCCAGGGCCAGACTGACGACGCGGGCGATCAGGGCCTCGCGGCTCGGCAGCTTGGTGATGTCCTCGACCTGCTCGGGGCCGATGACGACGCCGTCGACGGCGCCGCCTTTGATCTCGGGCCTCTTGAGGGTCTTGACCTGGGCCGAGATCTCCTTGGCCAGCTCGGCGACGCCGTCGCCTCCCCAGACGGCCACCGACGGCCCGGTCAGGTACTTCGAGAGCCCCTCCAGCCCGATCTCGGTGAAGACGCGGCGGGCCAGCGAGTTCTTCAGCGCGCGGACCTTGATTGACTTCTTCCGCAGATCGCGCCGGAGCTGGTGCTCCGTGATCGCGTCGAGCCCCTTCAGGTCCAGGATCAAGAGCGACCGGCTCCCGTCGAGGTCCGACTTGAGCTGGTCCATCATCAGTTCTTTAACATACTTGCTCATGGTTTGCGTCCGGTGCCTCTGCCTCGCGCAGGGCGGCTGTCGGTCACGCCACGACCCGGATGCCCGGACTCATGGTGGCCGCGATGGTGACCGACCGGATATACGTCCCCTTGGCGGTCGCCGGCTTGACCGACCGCAGGTGGTTCAAAAACGTCTGGATATTTTCGAGCAGTTGCGCCTCGCTGAAGTTCAGCTTGCCGACGGGGGCGGCGACGTTCCCTCCCTTGTCGTTGCGGAACTCGATCTTGCCCGCCTTGAACTCGCGGACGGCCGCGCTGATGTCGGTGGTGACGGTGCCGGAGCGGGGCGACGGCATCAACCCGCGCGGGCCGAGCAGCCGGCCGAGCGGGCCGACTACGCCCATCATGTCGGGCGTCGCCAGGGCGACGTCGAAGTCCAGGAACCCGCCCTTGATCTTCTGCGCCAGGTCGTCGCCGCCGACGATGTCGGCGCCGGCGGCCGTCGCCTTCTCGGCGTTGTCGCCCTGCGCGAAGACGGCGACCCGGACGCTCTTGCCGATCCCGTGCGGCAACGCGACCGATCCGCGCACGTTCTGGTCGCTCTGACGGGGGTCGATCCCGAGGTTCGTCGCGACCTCGACCGTCTGGTTGAACTTCGTCGTGCCAAACTGCTTCAGCATCCGGATCGCCTCGGGCAGAGGGACCGGGTCGGGGGTGACTTTCGCGTGCAACGCGCGATAACGCTTCGAGTGATACGCCAAGGTCGCGCTCCTTTCCGGAGGGCTGCCGCCGCTCCCAACTCCCGATCATCAAAGCTCACCGGCGGGCGGTCGCGCCGGGTCGGGTCGCTTTTTGAAAGATGGGAAATATCAAATGACAAAAGATCCATTTGTCATCTGTCAGTTGCCATCTGTCATCCTTAGCCTTTGATCTCGATCCCCATGCTCCGCGCGGTGCCGGCGATGATCCGGCAGGCGTGGTCGAGGTCGCGGGCGTTCAGGTCGTTGAATTTGGTCTCGGCGATTTTGCGGACTTGATCGGCGGTGACGGTGCCGACCTTGGTCTTGTGCGGCTCGGCCGATCCCGAGGCGATGCCGGCCGTCTGCTTGAGCAAGACGGCGGCCGGCGGGCTCTTGGTGATGAACTCGAACGAGCGGTCGGAGTAGATCGTGATTTCGACCGGGATCGTCGTCCCCTTCATGTCCTTGGTCCGTTCGTTGAACTGCATCACGAACTGACCGATGTTGACACCGTGCTGGCCCAAGGCGGGGCCGACCGGGGGCGCGGGGGTCGCCTGCCCGCCGGGGCACTGGAGCTTCACTTTCGCCGTCATCACCTTGGCCATCGTCCGCTCTCTCGCTTCCCGATGACGCCGGGTGCGCGCGACGCACCAACTCGGGTCGGTTGGTGCGTCGCGCGCCCCCGGCGCGCGCTTTTCGAATTAGATCCGTTCCACCTGCCAGTATTCGAGATCCACCGGCGTCGGCCGGTTGAAGATAATCAGCATGACCTTGACCAGCCCGCGGGCCTCGATGACCTCCTCGACCGTTCCCTCGAAATTCTCGAACGGGCCGTCCTTGATCTTGACCCGGTCGCCGCGCTCGACGTCGATCCGGACCTTGGGGGGCTGCTCGGTCGAGGCCGCCACCTGCTGGCCGAGCATCTGGTTGACCTCGGCCTCGGTCATCTTG
>JBKOZB010000239.1:0-5435 GCA_046744225.1 Planctomycetota bacterium
AGATCAGGGCGAAGTATTCGCCCCACTCCTCGGTGAACGACCAGGCCATCGACATCCAGACGACCAGCGCCAGCAGGAGGACATACAACAGGTTGAACGTCTCGGTGAGCAGGTCGCCCGAGATCGTCCCGAAGAGGAGGAACGGGTCGGGGTCCTGGGAGTAGTCGATCCCGGTGAAGTTGAGCGCCGAGCCGGCCCCGAACAGGTTGTACCGGACGACCAGGGGCCAGCAGGCCGCCACGAGCGCCGCGAGCGTCCCCAAGAGCGCGAGGCCCCCCGCCATCTGTCTGCGCTGGGTGCTCGACCGCTTTCGAGAGAGGCCGATGTCCACCATCAGGACCAGCAGACCCCAGGCCGCGAGGACGATCTCGGGGGCGAGGACGAAGAAGTGGCGGACGTGGAGCGTGGCGGCGTAGGGAGGCATCGGCTCAGATCCTCGGGAGTCCAGTACAGGCCGTGCGGCGACCAGGGCCGCCTCAGCCGGAGAGGCTGTCGTAGCGATCGACGTCGGCGGCGTGCCAGCGGCGATAGCAGAGCAGGATCAGGCCGATGCCCAACGCCAGCTCGGCCGCGGCGATCGTGATGACGAAGAGGGCCACCATGACGCCGGTCAGCGGGCCCTCGCCGGCCGGGGGCGTTCCATAGCGCCAGAAGGCGACCAGGTTGATGTTGGCGGAGTTGAGCATGATCTCGATCGCCATCAGCACGCCGATGGCGTTGCGCCGGACCAGCACGCCGATCAGCCCGATCGAGAACGAGGCCGCGGCGAAGTAGAGGAACCAGTTGAGCGGGAGGTCGTTCATCGCGGAAGACTCCTCTCATCTCGAAGGGGTGGAGAGGGCCTCGGTGGCGGTCCCATCAGGCGCGGCCTGGCCGTCGGCCGTCCCGGCGCCTCCCAGCGGCAGGGCCGCGGCACGCTCCCGGAGCCGGAGCGGCTCGTCGTCCCCCTCGCGATAGGACAGGGCGACCGCGCCGACCAGGGCGGCGGTCAGGAGCAGGCCGGCGACCTCGAAGGGGACGACGTAGCGGGTCATCAACTCGGTGCCGACCGCCTGGCCCATGTTGTTGATGGCGCGCGTCCGGGGCGAGGCCGGCTCGCCCTCCTTGACCACGGCCGGCTCGCGCGACTTGGTCGCCATCCAGGCGGACCGGCCCCGGAGCCCGACCTGCCCGTGGATGCCGAAGCCGAGGACCAGGAACAGCCCCAGGCCGGCCGCGACGGCGGGCAAGACATAGGTGAGCGACGGCATGGTCGTGTCGTCCCCCTGGATGTTCCGGGTCAGCATGATCCCGAACATCAGCAGGATCGCCACCGCGCCGATGTAGATCAGGACCTGGATCACCGCCAGGAACTCCGCCTCGAGCAGCACGAACTGGCAGGCGATGACGAAGAAGAAACCCACCAGATAGAGCGCCGCGTGGACCAGGTTCCGGGCCAGGATGGTCCCCAGGGCCGCGAGCAGGCCCACTGCCGAGATCGTCAGGAACAGGACTTGACTCACGACATTCGTCTCCGATCCGACCCTTCGGGAAGGCAATCTCTCGGGAATTCACCGCCCCATTCAACGCGCCGCCACCGGAACGCGCGGCGAGAGCGTGTCCGCGCGTCCCGGGGCCGAAGCCAGGGCCGCGCGCTCCCGGCGGTTGATGGCCAGGATCAGCAGATACGCGGGGACGAGGATCAGGAGCGTCAGGAGCGAGCTGATGATCCAGTTCATCGGCAAAAACGAAACCCGGAGCGGCGTCCCGAACAGGACGAACGGCCGGTCCGAGCGGATGTAGCACTCGTACCAGACCCCGGCCGCCAGGATGTTCACGATGCTCAACGGCACCAGGTACTTCCAGGCGAAGTTCATCAGCCGGTCCACCCGCATCCGGGGCAGGGTCGCCCGGATCCAGAACATCAGGAAAATGAACCCCGCCACCTTGGCGAAGAAGACCGAGAGCAGGATCGCGTTGACCGCGAAGTACGAGGTCCAGGTCGTCCCGATCCAGTCGGCCGGGAACTCGGAGAAAGGCAATGGGGTCCCGCCGCCGAGGAAGAGGGCCGTCCCCAGGCAACTGACGCCGAAGACGCTCAGATACTCGGCCAGGAAGAACAGGCCGAACCGCATGCTGGAGTACTCGGTGTGATAGCCCGCGATGATCTCCGACTCGGCCTCGGGCAGGTCGAACGGCGTCCGGTTGACCTCGGCGATGCTCGCGATCAAGAGCGTGACGAACGAGACCAGGCCGGGGGGCGAGAGGACGAACCAGCCGTATTCGAGCTGCTTCTCGAAGATCGTGACCAGGCTCAGGCTCCCGGCCCAGAGGACGACGGGCACGGTCGCGAGGACCTGCGGGACCTCGTACGAGACCAGTTGCGCCACCGCTCGCATCGCCCCGAGCAGCGAGTACTTGTTCCGGCTCGACCACCCCGCCAGGAAAATGCCGATCGTGGACATGCTCGAGACGGCGACCAGGTAGAGCAGGCCCGAGGGGAGGTTCACCGGCGCCATCCCGATGCCGAAGGGGATCACCGCCAGGACGAGGAACGCCGAGACCAGGATCAGCACCGGCGCGATCAGGTGGACCCACTGGTCGGCCGACCTCGGGACGAGGTCCTCCTTGGTGATCAGCTTGATCGCGTCGGCGATCGGCTGGAGCAAGCCCAGGGGCCCCACCCGGTTCGGCCCGATCCGGTCCTGGAACCGCGCGGCGACCTTCCGCTCGGCCCAGACCATGTAGGCCACGATGCCGGGGAAGATCCCGAAGAACCCGAGGACCAGCCAGAGCACCCACTTCACCCAGGTGTAAAAGCTGTCGAGCTCCACCTGCTGCTGCTGGGCCCAGAAGATCGGCAAGGTCCAGCCGGTCGCGACGTTCACCGTTGGCGTCTCCCCTGGTCAAAGCCCGATCGACACACCCGATTTCGCCCCGGCCGAGACGACCTGCCATCCCTCCACCCGCCCGATCTCAAACCCAGCGCAGGACGCCCTTGGCCCACGCATAGGCCAGCCCGATGAACAGAATGAACAGGAAAACGATCATCTCGATCAGCGCGAACGCCCCGAGCCCCGCGTAGCTGACGGCCCAAGGGTAGAGGAAGACGGTCTCGATATCGAAGACTACGAACATCATCGCATAGATGTAATATTGAATCCGGAACCGGACCCAGGTCTCGCCGAACGTCCGCACGCCGCACTCGTAGGTGTCGCTCTTGGCCAGCGACCGCTTGCGGGGGGCAACCACTCGGACGACGAGGAGCGGAAGGAGGGCGAAGATCATCGCGCCCAGGAGCAGGACGCCCACGAAGACATAATTGTAAATAATCATTTCCACGCTCTCGGCAGCTTCACCGGCGATCTCCTCGGGACGGGTCAGGACGCGGCGACCGTCTGCACCACGGTGTCCTCGTCGAGCGCCACCACGATCACCTCGTCGTCGTCGCGGCGGAGGCGGATCGTAGGCTGGTGGCAATAGGAGCTCTTGCCTCCCATTTCGATGCCGCCGACCGGACGATAGCCTTCGCGCTCCATGGTCCCTTCAACCTGGGTGGTCCATTCGCGATGACCGACCCGGACGCGCTGGGTCACGCGGAGCCGGGTTCCGGGCGTGTATCGCGATTTCGGAGGGGTGGGGATCATGGTCTTTTCCGGCGGCCTCGCCGCCCGTCAAGGTCTGTTGGAGCGGACATCTTACTGGTGGTTCACTGGGGTCGGCAAGGGGCTACCCCTTCCGCCCGATCCTTCAGTCGCCGATCGCCTTGCCGCGCGGGCCGGCGCGGTACAAGGGATCGGTCTCCGCCGCGAGGAACCCGCCCACGACGATCAACGGGCGGGGGGGCCTGGCGCGGGCCAAGAGATCCTCGAAGGGCAGGTCGAGCTGACGCCAGCCGAAGCGGATCAGGTCGGCGATCGTGGTGCCGAAGACGACCCCGCGCACGCCGGCCCACCAGCTCGCCGCGCCGCACATCGGGCAGGGCTCGGCGGTGGAGACCAGAACGAGCTGGCCTGGGTCGAGCTTCCGATCCCCCAACTTGCGCAGGGCGTTGATCTCGGCGTGCGCGGTCGGGTCGCTCGCCGCCGAGTTGGCCGCCGCCACCTTCAGGTCGCCGGTCTGGTAGTCGGCCAGCACGCAGCCGAACGGCTGATCGGCCCGCCACGCCTCGGCGATCGCCGCGCGCATCAACTCGGGGAGGCGCACCGCAAGAGGATCGGGAAAGGGATTCGGCTTGGTGGTCATCGGTGGACGCTCGCGATCGGTTCGCCTCACGCCTTCTCGGCCCTGACCGGCTTGGGCGCGGGGGCGGCCTTGGGGGCCGGGGCGGGCTTGCCGCCGCTCGCGGCCAGCGCCTTCTGGAGTCGCTGCTCCTTCTTCTTGGCCACCTTGTTGCGCTCGGTCACCTCGTCGGCGCTGTTCCAGGCCTCGGGATGGGTCCGCGCGTAGTATTCGCTCGACACGAGCAAATCCTGGAGGCTGTAGATGTGCGTCTGGTGCCGTTCGTAGTTCGACAGCTCGAAGTTCTGGTCCATCTTGATCGCGTCGAACGGGCAATACTCCGAGCAGAGGCCGCAGTTCATGCAGACGTCCATGTCGATGAAGAAGTCCTCGGGCAGGGGGACGACGTTCCCCTTCGGCCCTTTCGCCTGCGTCATCCAGATGCACTGGGGGGGGCAGACCTTGGCGCAGATGTTGCATGAGGTGCAACGGACGTTGCCGTCCTCGGTGTCGTAGATCAGGACGGGGAGCACGCGGAACCGCTCGTAGAGCGGGAGCCGCTCGTCGGGATATTCGACCGTGAACAGTCCCTCGGTCTTCGAGTCCTGGCGGACGACCGGCTCCTTGCCTCGCTCCGGCTTGCGCCAGAGGTCCACGACCTGATGGCCCCCGCCTCGGCGGTGCAGCCCCCGGCCCTCCCGGATGTCGCGCCAGAAGGTCAGCCAGAAGCGCCGGAGCGTGATCAGGTGGCCCTTGATAATTCCGTAACCGCTGCCCATGTGATTCACCCCAATTCGCCAGCGGGAGCCGGCCGCCGACCGGACCAAGCTCATCCGCCCGAGTTCCGGGCCGACTCCCCACCCACGCAACTCAGGAGGATCGCCAGGATCTTCTCACGCGATCCAGATAATACTCGGGCTGATCCACGAAAACCGTCCCGCTTTCCAGCTTCAAGAATTTCCAAAGGCTTCCGGTCGTCACGACGCCGTAGATGATCGTCGGCCCCTCGCCCTCCCGCTCGTTGAAGACCCGCGCCGCAATCATCTCCGCGACGCATTGACCCAAGCCCGATTTGATGTTGTCGTCCTTGGCCTCCACAACGGTCAACACAGGGGCGCTCAGCACGAGTTGCATCGGCGACCGAGAGAGGATGAAGTCGCAGACCCCGTTGAGCCCCCGATCGGGGGCGACGTTGAATTCGATCCCGGAGAACAGGCTGAGAGGCTATCCGGGAA
>JBKOZB010000308.1:0-6271 GCA_046744225.1 Planctomycetota bacterium
CAGCTCCATCTCGACCATGATGTAGCCGGGATAGGTCTTCCGCTCGACGATCCGCTTCTTGTTGTTGCGGATCTCGGTGATCTTCTCCGTCGGGACGACGATCCGGCCGAAGTACTTCTGGAGCCCCTGGATCTTGACCCGTCGCTCCAGCGCATCGCGGATCGTGTCCTCGCGCGAGCTCTGCACCTTCAAGACGTACCAGACGAGCTGCGGGGGCGGCTCGTCGTCGCCTCCAACGGACGAGACCGGGGCCGCGGCGGGCTCGGGCTCTGGTTCGGGCTCCTCCTCCTCGCGCTCCGGCTCGACCGGCGGCGAAGTTGGAGCCGCGGCGGTCGGTCGGCCACCGTCGGGAGTCTGCTCCTCGACCTGGAGCGGCGGGGAACCGGCCGCGTCGGCGGCCGGTGCGGGTTCCTCGGGCGCACTTCCCTCAGGGGGGAGGGCCGGTTCGGTGGGCTCGTCGGTCGGTTCAATCATACGACGTCACGCGGGGGAAGGAGGCCAACGACTCAACACCAATGACGCGGGATCAAACGCCTGGCTGCTCTCTCAGCGGGACGAGGGGTTGACCGGGCCCAGGGGACCTCCCGACGGCAACGCAGGGGGAGGAAACGACGCGACGCCAGCCTTCGTTCTGTCCGGCCACCCGGATCGGGCTCAGCCGGCGCTCGAGCCGAAGGCGCCGCCGCCCCCGAACTTCAAGACGCCCAGCAGTTGCAGCAGGTTCGACCAGATCCAATCGACGCCGAACAGGAAGACCGCCATCAGGAAAACCGTGGAGAGAACCACCGTGGTCGCCCGATAGAGGTCATCGCGGCTCGTCCACGAGACCTTGTTTATCTCGGCCTCGGTGGCGATCAGGAACTCGACGAAGGGGGGATACTCGACGAGCCGGAAGATGAACCAGCCGAGCGCCAGACCCATGAGCGTCGGGATACCGAACCGTGTGGCGGGCGAGGAAGAGCTGAGCGTGTCGTACAGCCGCCAGAGCCCGAGGACGGCGATGACCCCCAACCCGAGCGCCGTGTAGAGCCGGGCGTGGCGCCCCTGCATGGGCTTGAACAGGTTGGCCCGCACCAGGTTGGCCAGGAACAGGGCAAAGCGACGCTTGCTGGGACCGCCCGGTGGCCCCTCTTTCGCGGGCTTCGACGCTTTCGACGTCGGCCCTCCATCTTTAACTTTGCCCATGGTACCTATCTCGCTTGCGAGGACTGAAAGGCGTTGGCTTCGTCCGCAGCCAGGATCAGAATCGGTCCAGACGTCCCGGCCTCCAGGGGCCCCTTCCCCGAGCGGTGGGCGCCGAAGGGTCATGCGATCCGGCGGCGACAAGCACGAGCGGAGGGAATCGAACCCCCAACCGCCGGTTTTGGAGACCGGTGCTCTACCAATTGAGCTACGCTCGTAGCAAACGGGCCCGCCGCTCGTCGCCTCGCCGCCGTCTCAAACCGATCTGATCCAAGACGACCCGATCCGTCCTCGGGTCGCGCCTTCAACGGGACGGCCGGGCGCGAGAAACTCGCCGCCGGCCTGGGTGTCAACCGATCACTTCTTCCGCGACTCCTTGTGCGGCGTGTGCTTCCGCTCGCGCCGGCAGTACTTCTTCAGCTCCAGACGGTCGGCACCCCGCGTCTCCTTCTGGGTCCGGTAGTTCCGGTCCCCGCACGAGGTGCACTCCAGCCAGACATATTCGCGCATCACCCCGCTCCCGCGTCGTTGCGCGGCGCCGCCGGGTCTCCGTCAACGCCGATGGTGCGGGCCCTTCCCTGTCGAGCGGGAGGGAGCCGCACCCCGGGGCGACATTCCTCAGGCGGCGGCCTTTCCGGCCGCCGACGGCGCTCGGCTCTCGTTGCTACTGAAGGATCTTGGTCACGACGCCGGCGCCCACCGTCTTGCCCCCTTCACGGATGGCGAACCGCAGGTTCTCCTCCATGGCGATGGGCGTGTGCAGCTCGACGGTCATCTTGATGTTGTCGCCTGGCATGCACATCTCGGCCTCACTGTTGTCCTCCGACAGCAGGTTGAGGACCGAGCCGGTCACGTCGGTCGTCCGGAAGTAGAACTGGGGACGATACCCCTTGAAGAACGGAGTGTGCCGGCCCCCTTCGTCCTTCGATAGGACGTAGACCTCGGCTTCGAACTTGGTGTGGGGCGTGATCGAGCCGGGCTTGCAAATGACCTGGCCGCGCTCCAACTCGTTCTTCTCCACGCCGCGGAGCAGGACGCCGACGTTGTCGCCCGCCTGGCCCTGGTCGAGCGTCTTCTGGAACATCTCGACGCCGGTGACGACCGAGTTCTTGCTCGAGCCGAAGCCGACGATCTCGACCGGGTCGCCGACCTTGATGATCCCGCGCTCGATCTTGCCGGTGCCGACCGTGCCGCGCCCCTTGATCGAGAAGACGTCCTCGACCGGCATCAGGAACGGCTTGTCGATCGCCCGGACCGGCTCGGGGATGTACTCGTCCATCGCCTTGATCAGGTCGAGGATCGGCTTGGCGGCCGTCGGGTCGCGCGGGTTCTCGAGCGCCGGGCGGCTGCTCCCCCGGATGATCGGGATCTCGTCGCCGGGGAACTTGTAGTGGGTCAAGAGCTCGCGGAGCTCGAGCTCGACCAGCTCGAGCAGCTCCTCGTCATCGACCAGGTCGATCTTGTTCAGGAAGACGACCAGGGCCGGGACGCCGACCTGGCGGGCGAGCAGAATGTGCTCGCGGGTCTGGGGCATCGGGCCGTCGGCCGCCGAGACCACCAGGATCGCCCCGTCCATCTGGGCCGCGCCGGTGATCATGTTCTTGATGTAGTCGGCGTGACCCGGGCAGTCGATGTGGGCGTAGTGCCGCTTCTCGCTCTCGTACTCGACGTGCGAGACGGCGATCGTGACCGTCTTGGTCGCGTCGCGGACCGTGCCCCCCTTGGCGATGTCGGCGTACGACTTCATCTTGGCCTTGCCCTGATCGGCCAGGACGGCCAGCATCGCGGCGGTCAGGGTCGTCTTCCCGTGGTCGATATGCCCGATCGTCCCCACGTTGACGTGTGGCTTGGTCCTGGAGAACGTTTCCTTTGCCATGTGCTCAACGCCTTACGGCATCCCTGGTGTTCGACGGCGGGAACCCGCCCATCCGCCCCACACGTCAACTTAATCCGCTTCGGGCGGATCTCCCAGCGGCCTGGGGCCGACCCCTGGGTCCTAACATCGCACCGCCCGAACTTGGGCCTTGCCCAAGAGCTGCCGCTGGGATTTGAACCCAGGACCTCGTCCTTACCAAGGACGCGCTCTACCGACTGAGCCACGGCAGCCTGGAATCGCGCTGATCTCCTTCGCGACTACGCGTCCCGCCCGCGGGCCTCTCCTCCGCCCGGTCCCAGAGCGGGTGATGGGAATCGAACCCACGTAGCCTGCTTGGAAGGCAGGTACTCTACCATTGAGTTACACCCGCATCTTGCTGACTCGTTGGTTCCAACCCCCCGTCCGGCCCGGGCCCCGCGCTACGCCGGCGCTTCACGCTCGACCTTCGGACCGAGGACATCGACCGGCGGAATGGGTGGAGCAGGATTCGAACCTGCGAAGGCAGTGCCACCAGATTTACAGTCTGGCCCCTTTGGCCGCTTGGGTATCCACCCGGTCTTGAGCCAGCGTCCACGGGACCCGTGCGTCTCGGCGATTCCCGCCCTCTCGGTATCCCCGGGTCCGGGCTCTGCCGCGACCGGCAGAGCTGGCGGTGAGAGTCGAACTCACAACCGTCGGTTTACAAAACCGGTGCTCTGCCGATTGAGCTACGCCAGCGACCACGAGGCCGTGAAATTCTCAACTATAGCGTCGCGCTCGATTCACGCAAGGAAATTTTTTCGTCTTGAGGGTCGAAAAATCGCCGCCCGGGTCATTGGGCCCGACATACCCGGCCCGGCGAAGGTTCGCCACGGCATCCGCCAGCGAACGCGACCGCGTCCATCCACCGGCGGGATCATGGCCGTCGGCGGAACGCGGTCGAGTGGAACGGGTAGCCCGGACAATACAACAGGATCTATCCTAACGTCGAGGTCGAGTTTCGACAAGAGGCACGTCGCCGAAAATCGCGGTGGCACCGAGATGCGCCGGTCGGCTCAGAGCATCGGCAGGTCGAGCTTCTCCTCGATCGCGTACTTGCGGAGCTTCTCCTGCGCCCGCGACTCGATCTGGCGGACCCGCTCCTTGGTGATCCCCAGATCCTTGCCGAGTTGTTCCAGGGTCTGCTCGCTGGCGCCGTTGATCCCGTAGCGGCTGATGATGATCCGCCGCTCGCGGTCGTCGAGTCGGCCGAGCATCCCCTTGACGGCCTCCTGGTTCCGCTTCTGGGCGCTTTCGTACTCGTGCTCGTCGGTCCGGGTATCGGCGGCGGCCTCGAACATGTCCTCGTGGCCGGTGACGAACCGGTCGCGGCGGTAGTTCTCCTCGGGGATCGTCCGGGCGAAGTTCTTCATGATCGCCCAGCTCGCGTAGGTGCTGAACTTGTTGCCGCGGGCGTAGTCGAACTTCTCGACGGCGCGGATGAGCGACATGTTGCCGTCGGAGACCAGCTCGAAGAAGTTGTTGCTCGGGCCGACATGTCGCTTGGCGATCGAGACGACCAGGCGGAGGTTGGCCCGGATGATCTGGTTTTTAACCGCCAACGCCTCCTCCTGGAGCTGTTCGATCTCGTCGAGGTCCGCGGTCCTGGCCCGGGTTGGGTCGATCGTCTCGCGGAGCTGGTTGGCGAGGTACTTCAGGTAATTCATCTTGCGGAACAGGTGGGCTTCCTGCTCGCGCGACAGCAGGGGGTTCTCGTAGAGGTCGGCCAGGTAGGGGGGTAAACCCTTGGGGGCCTTGGTGCGCCGGGGGGCCCTGCCGTCGGCCGGCTCGGGCACCGGGCTGAGGATCAAGTCCCGCACGTTGGGCATCCCGAAGCTCGGGTGCGGCATGTACTCGAGCTTGACGCTCAGGATGCGGCGGGCGCGCATCTCGTTGATGACCCGGTAGATGCTCGACCGGGTCCGGTTGAACTGGCTGGCGAGGACCTCGACCGAGACGCCCCGGCGGTAGAGGCGGTAGATCTGGCTCTTCGCCTCCTCGTCGAGCGGGCCGGTCGAAGGGGGGAAGATCGCCCGGTCGGGGTGGTCGCGATCGTAAGCCTTCAGGACGGTGCGGACCGTTTCGGTGGAGCGTGCCATTTTTCGAGCGATCCTCCGCGCGATCTCGACCAGGCCACCCTGGCTGACCGGCGCCATGCGACGGGCGCGGCGGACGATCTCGTCTCGCTCCGCGTCCGTCAATTGTCGGAACCGGCTCCCCCGATCGATCTGCTCGCGGTGCGCGGCGACGAACCGCGAGAGGCTCGACTCCAGGAACCCGACCTTGGTGCGGCCGTTGATGATGAACCGGCGCGCCACCAGCCCTTGCCGCCGCCACCGTGTGATCGTCCGCGTCGAGACGTTGAAGCGCCGGCTCACCGCATCGACCGTCAAGACGGGCTCGGCCACCTGCTCGGCCTTCTGACCGACCGTCTTCGACAGGTCTTCCACGAAGAGTCGGAGGTCATGCTGCACGTCGCGGCCGTCGAGCACCATCGCTGGGGCCCCATCCGGGCGGAACCCGGTGATCCGGTAGCAGAGATACTCGTACGGATAGCACCGCCCCATCTCGATCTCGCCGAGCAACTGCTCGGCCCGGTCGATCTGTTCGAGCCGGCGCTCCCTCGGCGCGAACCGGGCCTGCTGTTCCTTCAGCTGCTTCAGCGCGGGATGGCGGTAGGTGCTCCCCATCCTCGGAGATCTCCTTCCAGAACCACGAGTCGCAATCCCACCCTCATTAAGATTCGTTTTTTCTGGGCGCGGGCGACCCGGAAAAATTGTCTCTTAACGATTTTTTCTTCAATTCTACCAAGTCCTTCGGCCGACCCGGACTTATCATTCTCGGAAAAATGTTCGTAGGCGTCGCTTTCTTGAGACAAAGGGACCCGGCAAGGTTCGCATTTTTCTACGCAAACGGGATACCCTTAGATCATTCATTTTTTTCAAAAGGGTACCACGTTCGCCCGATCTCTCGATTTTAGATGGAACAACTGGTTCAAACAGACGTAGCTCCTGGTCGGAGAATGGTGCGGTCAATATGGGTGAACTGGGTCGCCAGAGAGCGGGAGAGGCTCGTCTTCCTCGGCTGTTCGCACCTGATTGGCAGCATGCAATCGGCATCCTTCGGAGCGATCTTCACCATTCTCCGAACATCAGCCGGTTGGGTTTTGGGACGGGCCGAAGATCTCCACACGGG
>JBKOZB010000174.1:0-2438 GCA_046744225.1 Planctomycetota bacterium
GTCCTTGCCGCTGAACGGCCCGCTCGGCGCGCCGGGATCGCCCGGCACGCCGATCCTCCGGGGCGCCCCGGACCGCCGGAGCGCCTTCCTCGAAGCCGCCGGCCCGGCCTACCCGCGCATGGCCAACTACTCGTTCGACTATGGCGACGCCCACTGGACCGTGCTCGACACCAACCCGTACGTGGACTGGACCGACCCGGCGCTCCGCGCCTGGCTGGAGCGCGACCTGGCCTCGGCCCAAGATGCGGCCTGGCGGTTCGTCGCGTTCCACCACCCGCCGTTTCACTCGTCGAAGGCCCACGCCGACGAGCAGCGGTCGCGGCTCCTGATCGACATCTTCGAGGAGGGGAACGTGGACCTCGTCCTCAGCGGCCACATCCACAACTATCAGCGCTCGTATCCTCTCCGCTTCCACGCCGAAAAGTCCCGCGACGGCCGCGCCGTGGACGAGAACGGGCACGTCAACGGCCGCTGGAAACTGGACAAGACCTTCGACGGCGTTACTCACACCCGCCCCGACGGCATCATCTACCTCGTCACCGGCGCCGGGGGCGCCCGGCTCTACGATTCCGCCTGGCACGACGACACCTCGGCCCGGGAGCCGTTCACCGCCAAGTTCGTCTCCAACGTCCACTCGCTAACCGTCGTCGATGTGACCCCGGCGCAACTGATCGTGCGGCAGGTCTCGGCCGAGGGGGAGGAGCTGGACCGGTTCGTCGTCACCAAGCCGGAAGGCGATCGAGATGGTACAATGAGCGAGGATCGACTTTCAGCCTCGTTCAAAGGAGACAAATGATGGCGACCGCGACGACTCCACTCCCCGAAATTGCTCCCCCAAAGGATGACGTGCTGTACGAGGTGGTCAACGGCCGGATCGTGGAGAAACCGATGGGTGCCTACTCGACCTGGATCGCCTCGATGCTGAATCAAATCCTGGGAAGCTTCGCACTGACGCACCAACTCGGGCGAGCGGTGGTCGAGATGCTCTTTCGCATCGATCTCGCCAAGAACCTCCAGCGCCGACCCGACATGGCCTTCGTCTCGTTCGACCGTTGGCCCCGTAGCCGCCAAGTGCCCGAGGGCGCGACCTGGGACGTCGTGCCCGACCTCGCCGTGGAAGTCGTCAGCCCGTCGAACACCGGGAAGGAGATCCTGACCAAGCTGGAGGAATACTTCCGCGCCGGCGTCCAGCTCGTCTGGGTCATCTATCCGGACCCAAGCAAGGTCTACGTCTACGACTCGCCGACCTCCGTCCGCATCCTGCAAGTCGGCGACGACCTCGACGGCGGCGCGGTTGTCCCCGGCTTCCGACTCCCGGTCGCCGTGCTCTTCGAGGATGAGCCCGACGCCCTGCCCGCCCCTTGACATCCACGCATCGGCGTGTCAGTCTGGGGCTCGTTTCGACCGGCCGGAATGGCCCACCGAGTCGAGACGAGGACCGCCCGCATGCCGACCTCCGCCCCGCCCGAACTGTCCCGCGATGATGCCGCGGCCGTCGCCGCGCTGGCGGAGGATTACCGCCGGCTCCGCGCGGAGATCGGCAAGGTCATCATCGGCCAGGAGGACGTGGTCGAGGAGCTCCTCACAGGCCTGTTCGCCCGCGGGCACGTCCTGCTCATCGGGGTGCCCGGGCTGGCCAAGACGCTGCTCGTCAGCACGGTGGCGCGGATCTCGAGCCTCTCGTTCCGGCGCATCCAGTTTACGCCCGACATGATGCCGTCGGACATCACCGGGACCGACATCCTCCAGGACGACCCCGAGACCGGCCGACGCCGGTTCACGTTCATCGGTCTGCAAGTGCGTCTCGTGGGGCGCCGGCCCCCGCGCCGGGCAATCGTTGATCCTGGCCGCCAAGGCCCGCACTGTGCTCCACGGCCGGTTCCACGCTGGCGTGGCCGACATCCGGCACGTCGCCAAGCCCTCCTGCGGCACCGGATTGTCACCACCTTCCACGCCGAGGCCGAGGGGATCGACCCCGACACGATCATCTGCCGCCCTCCCCGCCTCCCCCGAACGCGCCGCCGCCCGGCTCGTCGGGGCGAACTGAGATGGATCGATCAGGGCGACCCGGACAGCTTCCGCCGCATGGCTTCGATTTCCTGGCGGAGCCGTTCGTTCTCGGTCTCGGCCAACCGCGCCCGATCTTCGGCGCGCTGTCGGGCGGCCTCTGCCTCGTGTCGTCGAGCGGCCTCCGCCTCGATCGCCCGCTCTCGGGGCTTGAGCAGACGGCGGCCAGTCACGGGATCGTAAAGCCGAAGCTCCAGCCCGTCGCGCTCCAGGTGCAGCCCCAGCACAGCGCTGGGGAGCCGGCCTTCGGGCTCGATCGGCACGTATTGCCCCTCGAACAGCCGATGCCCCTGCATCGGCGGCTTCAAGTAGTCCTCGGTCGGGTCGAACTGGAAATACTCGGGGACCTTCAGGACGTCGCGGTACAGGAT
>JBKOZB010000178.1:0-7069 GCA_046744225.1 Planctomycetota bacterium
GCGAAGGTCCAGAGAGGGGGCCCGGCCCCCTGGTTTGCGGCGTGCTTGCGGAGGACTTCGGGCGTGTCGTGCTCCGGGTCGAAGCTGACCGAGAGCAGGCGGACCCCCTCGGCACGATGCGGCGAGACGCGGAGCTTGTCGGCCAGCGCCGCGAACTTCCGATCCATCAGGGGACAGAAGTCCGGCAACGGGCAGCGCGTGTAGATGAACGTCACGACGACTACTTTCCCACGCAGGTCGGAGAGCGACAACGTCTGCCCGTCCTGGGTCGTCATCGTGAAGTCGGGCACCGGCTCGCCCACTTCCAGAGCCCGAGGCGTGGGACGGACCACGGCCTCGCCCCCCGCGAGACTCAAGCTCACCGTGGGTGCAAGGGCCGGCCGGGTGACCGTCAGGTCGGTCAGATCGTAATCCTTGATCTGCTCGCCTTCCCATTCGATGCGCAGCGTCCCCTCGACCTCGTCGCCGGGGCGAAGCTCATCCAGGAGCGTTCGATCCTTGATCGTGAACGGCATCGTCATCGCTTCCATGACGTCGGGGATCGCCTCGTGCCGGATGACCACCTGGCCGGCGCCAGGTTTCACGTCCCGGACCACGCCCACGAGCCGGTAGTTCCTGGTCGTGTTCGCGACCTCCAGCGCGGGCTTCGATGCGACCGGCGCCGGGGCGGCTCGATCGAGAACGGGTGTCGATCGGCGGCAACCGGAGAGGAGTCCGCAAGTCACTTCAAAGGCCATCAGGGCCGCGATCGAGAGACGGCGTGAGTATCGGAGCATCATAAATCGATTTTCTTTATAGAATGAATAATACAATATGATTAATGAATGACCCAATTCGCTTCGCGCCCTGACTCCTGACCTGCAAATTTTTCCAAATCCCGTGTGGTCAGAGTCCGCTCAGCCCGCGGCGGTTTCGGGCGATCTGATAATGGCAGAGGGCGACGGCACAAGCGTCGGCGACGTCGTGCGGTTCGGGGAGGCGGTCGAGGCCCAGTTCCGTCTGGATCGCGTGCTGCATCTGGACCTTGGGGGCCTTGCCGCTTCCGGTCAAGGTCTTCTTGATCCGGGCGGCAGCGTAGCCGAAGACGGGAACTCCGCGCTGGGCGGCGGCCAGGACGATCACCCCCCGCGCATGCGCCATCAGGATCGCCGTCCGGGGGTGCTTGACGTGGCTGTGCACCTGTTCCAGAGCCAGGGCAGAGGGGGGGAAGGCATCGAGGACTTCGAGCAGCCCTTGGTGGATCAGTTCCAACCGTCGGCCCATCGTCTTCGCGTCGCCCCGGGGCCGAATCATGCCCGCCTCGACCACGTAAGGTCCGCGTCCGGAGGGCTCGACGACCGCGTACCCGGTCACGTTCAGCCCGGGATCGATCCCGACCACCCGGATCGCCTCGGGGCGGCTCGCCTCGCCTGTCTGCGCGTCGCGCGTCGTCGTCGCCATCGCGGAACCCCTCCCTGGGCCTTCCTTTGATCCCGTGGGGTGCGTGAAACGCACCAATCTGATAATCCATCAAGGAGTCGGTGCGTTTCACGCACCCCATGGAGGACGGTCTCTTATCCTCCGCCGCCTGACTCGATCCGCCAGACGGTGCCATCGGGCCGATCTTCCAGCACGACCCCCAGCGCCGCCAGTTTGCTACGAATCTCATCGGCAAGCTTGTAGTTTTTCTCTTTCCGAACCTGTGTACGAAGCTGCACCAGCAGGTCAAGCAGGGAGGCGGTCAGCCGGTCCTGGCCCTCCAGCTTCGGCTTCTCGGGCGCCTGGCGGAAGAGGCCGAGGACTTGCGTCAGCTCCTTGAGCACGACCATCCCGGCACGATATTCCGCGAGTGGGCCCGCGGCGTCGGCCGTCAGGTTATTGGCGAACCGGTTCAGGGCGTGGACGACGTCATACAGCTCGCCGATCGCGCCACCGGTGTTGAAGTCGTCGTCCATGGCGTCGAGGAACCGCTGACGGTGTTCGGCGATCTCGCGGAGCAGGAGGGAGTCTCCCGGCTCGAAGTCGGCTCGCCGCGTCGGCGCATCGAGCTGGTCGAAACGTGTGCCGGTCAATTGCTCGAACCGCTCGAACGCCTTGAAGAACGTTTGCAGGCCGCGGCGGATCTCGTCGAGCCGGGTCGGGCCGTAGTCGATCGGACGCCGGTAATGGCTGGTCAGGAGAAGGGCGCGGAGCGTATCGGGGTCGGACGCCCGGAGCAGGTCGCTCATCAGAACGATCGTCCCCGGGTCCGACTTGGAGATCTTTCTCCCTTCCTTGGTCAGGAGGCCATTGTGCAGCCAGTAGGTGACGAAGGGCTTGCTGGAGTACGACTCGGACTGGACGACCTCGTTCTCGTGGTGGGGGAAGACGAGGTCGAGGCCGCCGCCGTGGATGTCGAAGTGCTCGCCGAGGAGCTTCATGCTCATGGCGGAGCACTCGATGTGCCAGCCGGGACGGCCGGGTCCCCAGGGGCTCTCCCACGATGGCTCGCCGGACTTCGAGCCTTTCCAGAGGGCGAAGTCGCCCGGGTGCCGCTTGACCGCCGACGGCTCGATCCGGGCGCCGGCTTGAAGCTCCTCGGGGTCGCGGTGGCTGAGCTTGCCATACTCGGGGGCCTTCGATACGTCGAAGTAGACATCGCTACCCGACACATACGCAAATCCTTTATCAATTAGGCCTTGGGTGATCGTGATGATGTCGGCGATGTGCTCTGTTGCCCGAGGCATGTGGTCGATGCCATCGACACCGAGCACCTTGAGGCAGGCGAGGTACTCGGCCGTCACTCGCTCGGCCAGGTCCTTGACCGTCGTCCCTTCCTTCTGGGCCTGGACGATCAGCTTGTCATCGACGTCGGTGATGTTCACGACCCAGGTGACATTGTAGCCCAGATATTTCAAATACCGCTTGATTGTGTCGAAGATGACCGGCCCGACCATGTGGCCGACGTGGCTGGGCGAGTAGACCGTCGGCCCGCAGACGTACATGCCCACCTTGCCGGGAACGACTGTCTCGAAGACTTCCTTGGTCTGGGTCAGCGTGTTGTAGACTCGAAGTGCCATAAATTCGCGTGGTTTCTTGAGAACGGAGTGCTGAAGGCCGCACGTGTCGGCCCGAACGTGGCCGGCAAGGGACGCGGCACCGGGAGGGCTCCGACGCCCCTCATTTCCCCCCGGCACTCAGCACTCCTGGATCAATACGACCGCCTCGCAGGCGATCGCCTCCGCCCGTCCGATCGGTCCGACATACTCGCCAGTTTTCGCCTTGACGTTGACGGCGGTCGGCTCGACGCGGAGCAGCCGGGCGATGTTGTCGCGGAGGGCCAGCTTGTGCGGCCCGAGCTTCGGCTCCTGGGCGTGGATGACCAGGTCGCAATTGATCGGCCGCCAGCCCGCCCGCGCGAGCCGATCGACGACCTCGGAGAGGAGCCGGCCACTGTCGAGCCCGCGCCACTGCGGGTCCGTATCGGGGTAGTGCTCGCCGATGTCCCCCAGAGCGGCCGCTCCCAGCAGAGCGTCGGCCAAGGCGTGCAGCACGACGTCGGCATCGGAGTGCCCGATCAGCCCGCGCGGGTGCTCGATCCGAATCCCCCCCAGGATCAGCGGCCGTCCTTCTCCGAGTCGATGCGTATCGTGACCGATCCCCACCCGCACGTTCGTCTCCCGCACGCGACCACCGCCTCCCGCTCCGCTCGGCGCGTCCACCGCTCTCTCAGGATGGTAACTTTTTTACAACGACTTGACTATCCCTCGGGCGGAGAGGAACGGCGAGGTCTTCGGGAGTCCCGCGTCTCGGACTCGCACCCGTCGGCGCGGGGCAGGGGAGCACGCTGTTAGATTCTCATGTAATCATATAGTGATAGAGCAGAGAATACCCGTGTTCCCATTTACTAGAGACCATTTGGCAATTTTGGGAAGAAAAGATTCAACCAGTAGACAAGAATTCCCTGTCGGTACCAGGGACTGCTTGACTTGAGAAAATTTTAAGTCTTTACCAATTAACAAATTGCGTCAGAAAAAAGGGTGTTCCTTGTTGTCTTCGGCATGTTGCGTGCCTAGCTTTAATCGTGTTCGCGGCACGAGGCCCTCCCGAACGGAAAGGGAACAACTCGGGTTGCGAGGGAATTGCAAGCGTCGAATGAATCGAACCATCACGGAGGTCACCATGCTAGTCCTGAGCCGCAAGCTGAACGAGAAGATCGTCATCGGCGGCAACATCGTGATCACGATCGTCAAGATCGACCGGAACCAAGTCCGGATCGGGATCGAGGCGCCGGGTCACGTCCCCGTCTACCGGGAAGAGATCCTGCCGATCGCCCAGCGGAACCGGGCAGCAGAGTCGATCGCCGTCTGCTCCTGACCGGGCTCGGGATCCGGATAAAGCCGGTCACGCCGGCTTTCTCCTCGACAAAGCCGTGAGGGGCGGCTAAGTTCGACATGGATCGAACGAATGGAGACCCGGTTTCCTCAAGGGGCTTTTGTCGCGGAGACGTGTCATGAGGAGCGAACACGACGTTTCGGAAGTCAACCGTCGCGGTTTCCTCCAGACGGGGGCCCTCGCGACCGCCTCGGCCTTGACGTTGGCCTCGGGGAGCCAGGCTGCTCCGGCTTCGGCGAAGACGCCGATGCTCCCGCGCCGACCGCTCGGCAAAACGGGCGTTGATGTGACGATCCTGAACCTGGGGACCTGGCGCAGCCCCGGCGCGAACCGCCTGCTCCGGTACGCCTACGCCAGAGGCGTCCGCTACTTCGACACGGCGGATTGCTACGGGACGGAGTCGGTGATCGGACAGTGGCTCCAGGCCATGCCCGAGGTCCGCAAGGAAATCTTCTTGGTCACGAAGGACCACCCGAGAAATTCGCCCCGGCAGCTCATCGCTCAGCTCGACCAGCGTCTCGAAGTGCTCCAGACCGACTACGTCGACCTGTTCTTCATTCACGGGATCGGTCCTCGCGAATACGGCAGGCAATCGCTCAATTGGCCCAAGAGCCTGGAGTTGAAAGAGACGATCAAGGCCATCAAGAAATCGGGCAAGGCCCGGTTCGTCGGCTTCTCGTGCCATGATCCGCAGCGGGCGGAGTACCTCCAGGCGGCGGCCGATGGGGGCTTCATCGACGCCATCATGCTTCAGTACACCCCCTGGCTCGACAAGGACCACCCCCTGAACCGGGCGCTCGACGCCTGCCACAAGCGGGGGATCGGACTGATCTCGATGAAGCAGGTCGCCGGGCAGTCGAACATCCTCAACGAGGTGCCGCGTCGCGTCCCCTTCCTGAAGGAGAAGGGCCTCAGCCCGTACCAGGGGCTCTTGCACGCGATCTGGACCGACGAGCGCATCGCCTCGTGCTGCGTCTCGATGCGGAACACCGACCAGGTGAAGGAGGACAGCCAAGCCGCGCTGACGTACAGCCCCCTGAAACAGGCCGAGATCGAGCAGTTGCGCGACGCCTGCCTCGCCGCCGGCCCGACCTTCTGCGCCGACTGCGACGGCCGCTGCGCCCGGGCCGCCGGGACCGACGCGGCGCTCGGCGACCTGACCCGCCTCTTGACTTACCACAACCAGTACGGCTACCGGGGTGAAGCGCGCCGGCTCTATGCCGCGATGTCGGAGAACGCACGCGACTGGGCCGGGGCGGACCTCGACGCCGCACGTCGCGCCTGCCCGAACCACCTCGACTTCGCCTCGCTCTTGCCCCAGATCGATCGCCATTTGGCGTGAGCGACGTGGGGCGTGACATCCCCTCACGGCTCAGACTGGAGCGATGCTGGCGGCGCCCCGATTACTCGACCCCCGACCCGTCACAAGGCGGGCCGTGGGTTCGTTGTTACTTCAACGCCCCCGGAGTGTTGACCAAAGCTCGATAACGGAGGGCGGGGCGGGCCCTTGTCGATCCACGATCGGACCTCGGTTTCTCACCCGTCTGTCTCCTGCAACACCCCGAGAGCCGCGACCTTGCTCGAGCGGAATCGTCGAATCGTCGTCGCCACCGGATTTTCGCTTGAGTTTGATTCCGAGACCCGACATATTACTCAATAGCGCGAGGTGTGCCGAATGTTTCCAGCCATGTTGGCTGACCGTTGGCACCCTTCCGTGGATGCCTCGGCGATGACGCACCGACGATCCGTAACGGCGCGGACGCGGACGGATTCTGGACAAGGCCAGCGACCATGGGTAAGAACATTTACGTCGGAAATCTCCCCTACGACACCACCGGAGATGATCTCGTGCAACTGTTCCAGACTTATGGAACAGTCACGAGCGGCCAGGTCATCATCGACAAGTTCAGTGGGCGCAGTCGGGGTTTCGGTTTCGTGGAGATGGCCAACGACGCCGAGGCGCAAGCCGCGATCGACGCCCTCAATGGCACGCCGTACGGTGGGCGTCCCTTGACCGTCAATGAGGCTCGTCCTCGCGAGGATCGAGGCGGTCGTGGCGGTTACGGTGGAGGTGGCGGCGGTCGCGGCGGCTACGGCGGTGGCGGCGGTTATGGCGGCGAAGGGGGAGGATATCGAGATCCGGTTTAGACGGGCCGCTTGGCTTCTCCTTCGTTAATGTCTATACTAGAAAATTTGCGTGTTCCTCGTCGGGAAGAGTCGCACGTGTCGGCTCTTCTCCTTGGGATGTCCCCCGCCGATTTTGCGACGTGGGGTAGTCACGGAGAAATGGCCTGTGGTGAAGTTACGGGTTCGTTCCGGCGAGTCGATTCAGGAAGCGGTTCGCCGCTTCCGCAAACTTTGCGAGCGCAGCGGGTTGCGGAAGGAAATGCGGCGCAAGGCCTATTATGAGAAGCCCAGTGAGCGCCGCCGCCGCGAGGAACTGAAGCGACTTCGCAAAGCTCGCCAGGCGGCCCGGGTATGAGCCCTTTGCGCTGATCTTCGCTCAAAGTTGGTGGTGCAAATCACCTGCCGTTCGTTGTTTGTAGATAGAGATTGCCCCGGGTTGGTTGCGACCCAGGGGGTCTTTTCGTTTCGTGGCCGAGGCATCGGCGATCTGAAGAGCGTCTCACTTAATGCTACTCCGTTAGCCATTACGAACCTGGTCAAGGTCCTGTTCGTCCTGAACGGTATGAGCACGACCTCCACCCCCGAACTC
>JBKOZB010000157.1:0-12475 GCA_046744225.1 Planctomycetota bacterium
CTGAGCCGGCTGTTGTTGCCCATGCCTCCGAACCCCGGCTCGGGGACGCCGAACCAGCTCGTCACGACCTCGGTGCCAGCCGGCGGACGCACCGGCCCGGCCGAGCCCTCGCCCTTCGCCTCCGGCCCGGCCGGGGCGTCGCGGTCGAGCGGCTGCGGGATCACCGCCACGCCATAGTCGCGGTTCTGCGGGCTGAACAGGCTCATCCAGACGCTCCCCCGCGCCTGGCCGGTCGTCTGATCAAGGTCCACCACGTCCACCTTGTTGACCCGCAGCTCCTTCCCCTTCACTACGTAGGCGGCGTAATAGGCCAGCAAACTGACCGTCACGACGATGATCGGGAAGGTGATCCAGGTCAGCTCCATCCGCTTGAGCACGCGCTTCAGGAACAGGTAGTCGCCCGGCCCGATCAGCAGGATGTACAGGAAGATGAAGAAGGCGACCCAGCCGAACGGCACGAGCCTCACCTCACTGAACTGCTCCAGCGCGCGGCGGAGCAGGCTCGACAGGTCAGTGACTCCTGACTGGTAGAACCGTCCCCGGCCCCTGACGACCATCGTCCCGGGCGCGTTCGGGTCGGCGCTCCCCTGGAGGCGCAGTTCGAGCGCCTTGACCCAGAAGAGCGGCCGGTCGGGCCAGTCGGAGAACGGTTTCTGGTCCACGTCGAGCGCGACGACTGTGACCCGGCCGAACCGGTAGGGGCCGCGGACGACCAGCGGGACCGGACCGGCCGCGCAGAGGACCTTGCCGCCCCGCGCCTCGACCTCCTCGAGCTTCGTGACCAGCACGGCCGTCGCGGAGCCGGCGGGCGTGATCGGCTTGCTGGCGCCGGCGAACGACTCGAGCCCGCCGAGGTCGTGGACCCGCTCCTGCCCGGTGGGGATGGCCGGCAGCATCGGGTCGTCTTTGAGCAGCAGGAAGCTGTCGCGCACCCGGCTCCAGTCCGAGCCGACCGCGACGACCAGGTGCCCGCCGCGCCGGACCCATTCGCGAATCGCCTGGCCTCCCGCCGCGTTCAGCTTGGCCATCACGTCGCGGTCGTTCGTGTCGAGCACGATCGCCTCGGCCGCCTCGAAGCCGTACCAGCGGCCCGGTAGGGCGTCGCTCAGGGTGTCGATCCGGGCGACCGTCAGCTCGTTGCCGACGCGCCCGGAATTGTTATTGGGGTCCGGGGTGAAGCTGGGGAGGCTTGGGATTATCTCGACCCCTTGCGGCCGCCCCAGCGTGATCAGGAGCATCTCGTCGGGCCGGAGCGGGTCGAGCTTCGCCACCGATGCCCCCGAGACGTCTGGCGCCCGTCGTCGGCCGCGCCGGTCGAGCAGCCGGATCGTGAAGTCGGGATCGCCCGAGCCGGGCCGCGCGTAGGTCGTGAACCGCTCGCTCAAATGCGGTGCGATGTCGACGAACTGCCGGAACGCCGTTGGCGTCCCGTCGTCATCGGGAACGATGACCTCCATCACCCCCGCGAACCGCTCGGCCCCCGCCCGGAGCTGCACCCAGACGGGCGTCCACGTCCCGAGCTTGAACAGGTTGCTCCGCGTGTTGCTGGTGAAGCCGACCCGCAGGTTCTCCACCTCGATCGCCCGGGGCGCCGCGGCCAGGGCCGGCGCCGACACGACCCCCGCCAGCGTCATCATCAACCCCCACCGCCAACGCCCCCAAGTCGCGCGCCCGAGGCGGCTCCCCTGCTCTCTCATGGTGAAAGCTCGAATGGGAAACGAATTGGAAGTTTCAAATTTGAAATAATGATTTAGTATTTACTATCTGACCTTTGCCATTGATCATCTAGCCTTTGCCATTGGCATTATGGCTTCTCAGCCGGGTCGCAGACGCACGGCGAGGCACCGCAACCGGGACAGGCGTGGCCGTACTTCCGCCAGACCGCCGCGTCGAGGTCGATCCCCCGGATGTTGGCCAGCGTGGCGAGCCAGGCCAGGACATCGGCCATCTCCAAGGCCAGCTCCTCGTCCGAGCCCGACCGCAACGCGGTCGCCAGCTCGCCGAACTCCTCGGTGAGCCAGAGGAAGGTGGCTGCGTCGCCCCGCGCCTCGTCCTTGGCCCCGTACATCTGTCGGATTATCCGCTGAAGGGCGCCGAGGGTCAAGCCACTTGCCGGTGGTTGTTCGCTCATAAGGCCTAAATCTTACAAAGATCCGCCGCGCGAATGCAAATCCTCGGCTCGTCTTCGGGAAGATCGGGATCGCGGGGCGTGCTACAATGAGACGTGTCGACCGATGGCGTCGCGCGCTCGCCGGTTCGGTTCGGGAGCCTGGAGCCCATGGGAACCCATTCCAAGACCTCAGCCGTAGTCGATTACCCCACCCGGGATGGACGGCCCATGGGCGAGACCGAGGTCCACCGCGACAACATGATCGGCCTGATCCAGGCGCTTCAGAACCATTTCGCCGACGATCCGAGGGTCTGCGTCTCGGGGAACTTGATGATGTATTACGTGCGCGGCGACAAGCGCCAGCACGTCTCCCCCGACGTGTTCGTGGTCCGCGACATCCCGAAGCGCCCGCGCATCTACTACCTGGTCTGGGAGGAGGGGAAAGGCCCCGACCTGGTCATCGAGCTGACCTCGCCCTCGACCCGCCACGAAGACCTCGACAAGAAGTTCACGCTCTACCGCGACACGCTCCGCGTCGGCGAGTATTTCCTCTTCGATCCCTTCGAGCAGTATTTGGAGCCGTCCTTGCAAGGCTACCGGCTCGTCGAGGGGCAGTATCTGCCGATCGAGCTCGAAGCGGGCCGGCTTCCCAGCGCGGTGCTCGGCCTGCACCTGGAGCGCCTCGGGACGGAGCTTCGGCTTTACGATCCGCAAACCGGCCGATTGCTCCCCACGGCCCGGGAGATCGCCGCGCAGCTTCGCCAGACCGAGGAGGAGATGGAGCGGCTCCGCCGCGAGCTGGAGGCCCTGCGCCGACGCCTGCCCTCCTGACGGTCCGCGCTCAGCGCACAGTATTCCTGGGCCTTATTTTACTTCTTTTCGATCTCCTCGCGCAGCGCCTTGGCCTCGGGGTGGTCGGGATCTTCCTTGAGCACGGCGTCGAGGGTCGCCTTGGTCTCGTCGCGGCGGCCGAGGCTGAGGAGGGATTGGGCCAGCTTCACCTTCAGGTCGTTTGGTTTCTTCGCCTTCAGGTCGATGGCCGTCTGATACTCCTCGATGGCCCCCTCGTGCTTCTTCTGGGCGGCCAGGGCGTCGGCCAGGAGGACGTGGCACGATGGGTCGTAGACCTGGATGTGCAGGCACTGGTTGGCCCACTTCTCGGCCTGGTCGGCCGAGCCGGCGGCCAGGTGCCGCTCGGCCAGGGCCTTGCGCACGTCGAGGTCGTCGGCGTCGTTGTCGGCGATCATCGCCAGGTCGGTCAGGAACTTGGCGTTTTCCTTCTGCCGCAGGTGGACCCGCGCCAGGCCGGCGATCCACTTGGTATGGACCGGGTCGTCGCGGCGGGCCAGTTCATACAGCCGCTCGGCCTCGTCGAGCCGTCCGGCCTTCATTTGCAGTTCGGCCAAAAGGTCGATCACGCGCTCGTTCGGCTTGTCCGGGTCGAGCGCCGGTTCCAGGAGCGCCAGGGCGGCGTCCGAGTCGCCGATCGTGACCAGGAGCCGCGCCTTGACGTAGCTGGCCAGGGGGTGATGGGGCTGGAGCTTCAGCGCCTTGTCGGCGAACGGGCGGGCCTCCTTGTAGTCACGGCGGGCGAAGTGCTCGTAGGCCATCCGCGCGTTCAGGTCGGGGTCGTCGGGCTTCTCCTTGACCATCCGTTCGAGCTGCGAGAACTTGACCGGCTTCTCGTCGCTGACGCGGGTCCGGATCGTCTTGACCACCTCGTCGAGGTAGGTCAAGAACTGCGCCTCGAAGTCGGCTTTCTCCACGCCGAAGCACTCGGCGATGGCCCGGTCGGTGGTCAGGCCGCGGCGGTAGGCGGCGAGCATCTTGATGAGGGCGTCGGGGCCGAACCGCTTGAGCATGTAGCGCGCGTAGAGCTGCGCCTGGCAATAGGCCATCTGGCGGTCTTCGGGCTCGTTCGGCCGGATGAAGCCGAGGTTGATCGTGTCGAGGTTGAGCAGCTTCTTCCGGCTGGGGACGCGCTCCATCAGCATCGTGTTCCAGGCCTGCGGGCGCGGGAACCCTTCGCTCTCGACGGCCAGGGCCTCGGTGAACCAGTGGGGGATGTTGAAATCGGTCTGCTGCAAGGTGATAACGTGCACGACCTCGTGCGTCAGCACCCGCGCCCAGTTGAACGGCGTCCTCATGGAGTGGGGGCTGGCCAGCGCTACAACCTTGCCGGTGCAGGCGCCGACGGTCGGGATGAACGGCAGGCCGATCGTCCGGGCACCGAACCAGCGGTGGTTCTTCATGATCTCGATCTTGGTCTTGCCGGGGGGCTCGTAGCCGAACCGCGCGGCCAGCTCGGCGTGGATCGATTCGAGGTAGCGGGCCATGTACTTGCCCTGCAGCGTGTCCTGATCGGGATCGACCAGGACGCTGTAGTGCTCGGTCTCGATCGGCCGGTAGGTGGCCATCTGCTTGAGCACCTCGACCTGATTATTGGCCCGGACGTTGAATGGGTCGGCGGCGAAGGCGGCGGCGAAGATGTCGCGGGCCTCGGTCTCGCGGCCGATCTGCATGTAGAGCATGCCCAGGCCGATCGGGGCGTCAGCGCGATGGGGATCGGCCGCGGCGGCGAGCAAGAAGGAGCGCTCGGCCGAGTGGTACTTGCGGCGGTCGGCGAGACGTTCGCCCAGGGAGGCGTAGAACGTGGCCGGGCGGGGGTTGTTCGCCAGCGCGGCCGCCTCAGTCGCCGCCGCGCCGGTCGGATCAACCAGGAGCCGGAACGAGGCGGCCAGCCGCGCCAGCGCATCCTCGTCGCGCGGGTTCTCGGCCACGGCCTTCCGCGCGGCCTCCAGGGCCTCCGTGAACCGCTCGTCGGAGATGTTCAGGTCGGCCATCAGGATGAACGCCGGCGCGTAGTGTGGGTTGATCTGGAGCGCCCGCTCGGCCTTCGACCGCCCGGCGGCGAGCTTGTAGCCTTGCAGGTCGGCCTGGCCGAGCGTGACCAGGACCTCGGCCGCTTGTGGGTTGATCTGCTGGGCCCGGGTCAGCTCGCGGTGCGCCGCGGCCTCGTTGTAGCCCGAGAGGAACAGCCGGCCTTCAAGCCAGGGGGCCTGCCAGCAATGCGGATCGGCCCGGAGCGCCCCCTCATAGATCTCGTTGATCACGTCGTTGAGCGATTCGCTCAGCTCGTCGCCGCGGGCCAGGGCACGATAGTAGCGCTCGGCGGCCTGGCCGACGATCAGAAGCCCCTCGGCAGTCTTGCCGACGTCGCCCGGGCGGTCGTTGTACCGATCGACGAACCACTTCCAGGCGAGCACGGCCTGATCGATCTCGCCGCGTGCTTCCAGGAGCCGCGACTCGACCCAGCGGGCGAGCAGGTGGTCGGGGTCGGCCTTCTTCGCCTTCTGGATCGCGGCGTCGGCGCCGTCCCAGTCGCCGCGCGCGAACTGCAGCTCGGCCAGGCGAGCGGCGGGGTCGGGGTTGTCGGGCTGTTCGCCGGCGAGCGTTCCCAGGCCCTTGATCGCCCCCTCCAGCTCGCCCTGGCTGGCCAGGCAGTCCGCCCGGCCCAGGACGGCCTTCGCCCGGACGGCGGGGGTGAGGCCCTCTCGTTTCAGGATCGTGTCATACGCCTCTTGGGCCTCGGCGTTCCGGCCGTTCTGCCAGAGCCGGCGCGCCTCGTCGAGCCCGGCGGGCTCGGCGGTCAGCGTCACGATCATTCCCCAGAGGATCGCGCGGAGCATGCCCACCTCCCATTCCCTGTCACGTTAACATAGGAGGGGGAGGAATTGAACCACCGAGTGCCGCTCCGGGCCCCCTGCCCCGGCAACCGAGGTCGAGCGATGCCAAAGACCCCCGCGCCCGCACTTTATCGCCTGGTCGTGTTCGAGGAGGTCGAGGAGCCGCCGGAGGTCCGCGACCTTGTCTGCCAGGTGACGCAGGCGCATCCGACCGACGCGATGCAGTGGATCGCGCGGTTGCCCGGGGTCTGGCCCCACCCCTTGCCGGAGGACCAGGTCCGCGCCCTGCTCGACGGCCTGTACGATCTGGAAGTCGCAGCCGAGGCGTGGCGGGTCGATCAGTTCCCCGACCTGTCCCCCCCGCGCACCGTGCACGTCGCCGCCTGCCTGCCCGAGGGGTTCCGGGTCGGGGGCCTCCGGGGCGAGCCGACCCACTGGGCCCCCTGGGAGAAGATCGAGCTGGTCAGCGCCGGTCGGATCGAGGCCGAGGACGAGTTCCGCAACGTCCACCCGCCGAGCTGGACCTCGGCCCTGATGGCCGGCTTTCAGGCCCTGACGCGCCGGCCCGGCCGACTCCCGCCCCGCCGCGCCCGCGCCCAGCGCATCCCGCGCGACCCAGTCGGCGAGGTGATCATCGTCCGCCGCGACCCCCTGATCGCCTTCCGGATCATCGAGAACCAGATGAACTACGCCTACCTCGGCGAGCGGCTCAACCCCTCGGCTGCCGAGAACTTCCCTCTGCTCGTCGCCGACCTCGTCGCCCGCGCCGACGACGCGTACATCACCCCCGCCACTTATGCGTTCCTGGAGCGCCGCAAGCCGAGAGAGCACAGCTTCCCCAGCTCGCAGGCCCTGCTCGACTACTCGACCCACCGCCTCCTCTGGGGTTGGTACCGCCGCGACCGCGACGCCGGGCGCTCGACGACCTGGTAGGGCGTGAAATACCCCGGTGTCCTCGCGAGGATACGATGCTCGGCGGGGTGGCCTCTGGTGGCCAGGTGCATCGGCCACAACAGGGGCAGGATCATCATCGCCGGCCCCGGGCGGGGGCCGGCGGGGGGATCAGGGGTTAACCGACCCGCTCGGCTGCGGAGTCTTCCTGGCGGGTTTCCCCAGCAGGTTATTCCAGAGGGGACCTTGCACACCGATGCCGGGGCCGGAGGTCGGAGCGCCCATGATGCCTCCGCTCTGGTTCGGCAAGGTAAGGGCGCCGGAGCTGTCCTGAGGAAGCGGGGGCACCTCCTCGGAATGGTAAGTGTAGGTCTGTAAGGGAATCGACCCCACGGGGCTCGTGGACATACCATAGTTATTCGAACTGTCGAGGGAGGTGTTGTACCCGGAGCTGAAGGCGCCGCCGAAGGCGCTGTTATTCGAAGGGTTGGGAGTCGGGGAGCTGTTGCTCCCGCCACCGCCACCACCGCCGCCGCCACCGCCGACGTTGCTCGAGCCGGCCCCCCCTGAGGGGTTGAGGCTGGGGTAGCCGGTGCTGTTGCCGATCGTGAGGCTGGATGGGCCGAAGCCGGAAATATTGAAGCTGGTGGGCATGTTGCCGCCGCTACTACCGCCCGAACCAGGGCTGTTGTTCAAGGCGGAGCTGAGCCCAGGAGGGACGGAGAGCACGATGAACCCGCTCGTGGTCCAGAGCACCGGCGGGACCGACGGATCATATGCCATCAGGACGCGGTCTTCCAAGGCACATTCGGTCAGGTCGGGGCGGAGCGCAAGTCGAGGTCTGCGAGGGTGAGTCATGGTTCGTCGATCCGGAGAATGTTTCCAAGTCCGGCAGGGACGATGGCCTCCCCATCTTCGTCACTATATTTCGACGCTACCGTCCCGCTGATCGCGTACCCCCCTCTCCGGCGGGGGTTCATGGAGCAGATCATCCCCTAGTCTTTTTGAACCCTCTCAAGTCCGGCGGATGTCGGTCCGACCTGCGTCCGCCGCAACCTGGCAAGTCATCCCGACCGGGGAAGTGCAGGTCCTCCCCCCTCGGTCGCGTCGGGGCCGCCAACTCCAGAAATTATACGGAGCGGACTAAAGACTGGAGTGAATTTTTTCCCTATCTTCAGGTTTCGCAGAGTGATCCGGACAACTTTGATGTCCAAGCGGCACAGCCGCAAGAAGCCCTCCCGGGGCGGGCAAGTTCCGAGAGATCAGGCCCGTTGCATGGCCTCTCGTCACTGTGCGACCCGGACAAGCAAGTTCCGGGCCACCCCACGGCCGGGAGATCTTCCCCAGGCATCCGCGTCACAGGGAGTCGCCGCTGATGACCTCGTTACCAGCAATGGTGCCGATGCCGGTCCACGCCACGTAGTTAATACTGTCCTTGATGAGCTTGACCGACCCATCCATGAACAGGACGTTCACTCCACCCGCGTGCTTCGAGCTGGCGGTGACGAGGCCATCCCGCGCGTCGCCGGCGGCGCAAGACTTCGTGTTAGGCGGATTGATGTGCCAGTAGCTTCCTCCACGGCCCCCGTCTTGCAGAGCCCAATATTCGCCCTTGTAGTCCCACTGGAACGAGGTGGACGCCTGGCACCCCTGGCTGTCGGCCAGGTTCGGGTTGGGTTGGCTCCCGTTCTGATTTTGGGTGTAGTTCCAGGACAGGTTCAGCTCGTTCTTTCTCTTGTCGGACGTCCCCTTCACCCACTCGCTGAAGATAGCCGTGTTGCTGGTCCCATCCTCGATACTGGCCAACGTAACCACGACGCCGATCTGGTTATTGCCGCCGAGGAACCAGCTGGGGCCGGTCGGGAAGCCGTTGTTGTAGTTGCGGTTCGTCCCCATGTTGTTCCCGTAGTTGGTGACCCCGACAGGGAAGGTTTGGCCCCCGCAGGAGAAGGTACCGGAATTCCCCGGATTCGAGTCGTAGGGGCAGAGGAAAGTCTGGATCTGCATCGCGATGACCGTCCCGTTGGTATCGTTCCCTCGGTTGTCGATGCCCCACGCAGCCTCGACCATGAAGTTCATGGAGTTGTAGGCCGCCTGCTGCTCGAGATAGGGCAGGAGGCGGGCCTTCATTGAGTGGTTCTGGACGATACTCGAGCCTCCCGCGGGGGGCACGACTCCGTGGGTGGAGATGTGGTTGTGGATGGCCAGGCCGATCTGCTTGAGGTTGTTGACGCACTGCGCGCGCCGGGCGGCCTCGCGGGCCGCCTGCAACGCCGGCAGGAGCAGGGCGATCAGCACCGCGATGATCGCGATGACGACGAGTAATTCGATCAGGGTGAAGCCGCACACGATCCCGGGGATACCCGGGTCCGACACCGCGGAGCGATCGGGGACTCCGACCAATCGATCAAAATCGCCCTGCACGAGACTGCCGGACCGGTATCCCTTCGGATGTGACGCTTTCGGATCGGCCTTTCCGGATGACTAATCAAATAGATTGCCTATCTTCTTTATTTTCCATTTCCCCTCGGCTTGTCAATTTTTTTCATTCTGCGCCTTCGAGGGACATGACGTTCCGGTTTCGTCATGAACCCTCCTCAAAATTCAAGGCTCCTCTGAGTCTGAAGGAAATCGGTTTTGAAAGGAACAGAATAAACTAATTGCTTAATAGATCGGAGCCAATGAGGTCGACCCGAGGGAAATCGGCTTTTTAAATTTTCGAAGCAAACACGGCCCGCCCGGGTGGCTGGGGTCGAAGACCCCCGGCCGAACGCCGACGCAAGGGGGCCGGAGTCTTCGACCCCAGCCATCCCGCCGCGCCTGGCTCACCCCCCAGCCGGGTTGCGGAGATACCAGGGGATCGGGTACGGGCCGGGGCCGGGGACGACGGGGTCCAGGTCGTAGATCGGGACGTAGGCCCCCTGGTCGTAGTACATGCCGATCGAGCGGAACGGGTGGACGAGGCCCTGGATAAAGCGCAAGGGGCGGGGCCAGGGTCGGCACTCGAGGCCGATCGAGCCGCCGGGGGTGCCGTAGAAGAAGGGGTACACGGTCGCGGTGCAATTGCCTCCCCAGTCGAGGCCGTAGAGGCCGCTGTTCTTGATATTATTGTTCTGGTTTTTCCAGAGGCGCGGGTTGTCGACGAAGCGGGTGTCGTACCAGTCGTCGCGGTCCTTGTCGTGGGGCAAGTTCGGCACGATCGGGACGAACCGCGTGATCAGGCCGCTCCGTTTGGAGAGGTCAGGGATCTCGGGTTGGGGGACCTGCCCCCGCGCGATCGTCGAGGCGGCGGCGAGGCCCAGGAGCAGCCCCCAGGCCAGGCCCCGGCTCAGGCGTGGGGCGGGTTGAGACAGTTCGCGTCGCATCGGAACCTCCTGTTCGCTTGGCTTCGATCCGGTCAGGGGCGCGGAAACAAGGCCGGCCGTTCCGGCCGGGCCTGGGGTTGACTGAGGGGCGCGATCAGAACCGTGGCCATCCCGGTCACCCTCGTCAGGGATCGAGGGGGGAGAAGGGCGGGAAGGCAAAGAAGTCGCGCGGGGAGCGGGTCGTCACGACGTAGGGGACGTAGCCCGGCGTAAGCGGGACGGGTCCGCCGGGGCCGACGAAGTACTTGATCTCGCCGACGTGGAAAAGCTTGCCGACGAGGGCGTGGGGCAGGTTGAGGAGCGACCTCGCCCCGAGGCAGAGCCGGCAACCGCGCCCGCCGCAGGCACCGCAGGGCCCGCGCCCGCGGCCACAGAGTCCGCAGCCGCGCCCGCCGCAGGCGCCGCAGGGATCGACGCCGAGCAGTCCGCCACCGCAGATCCTGCATCCGCTGCCGAGCCCGCCGCAGGCGTTGCAGCCCCGGCCGCGCCGGTGGAAGTGCTTGCGGCCGATGTGGCAGCCGGGCTCGGAGCAGACGAACTGGGGCGACGGGGTCGACGCCTGGGGCGTGGGCGCGGCCTGGGTGCTCGCGACGATGGTCGACGCCTTGCCGACGCACGTGCCGCAGCCGGCGCCGCAGTGTCCGCATGCTTTCTTCTGGAGCAGACCATGGCCCTCGCAGAACCCGCAGCCCGACCCGCCGCAAGCGACGCAGACGTTGCGGTGGAGCAGTCCGCCCCCGCAGCCGCCGCACCCGGGGTCGCCGCAGCCGTCGTGGCCGAAGAGACCGCCACCGCAACGGCCGCAACCGTCCCCACCGCAGCCCAGGCATCGCCCGAAGAGGCCGCCTTTCAGGAGCCCGACCGCATTTTGAATGCTCCCCAGGCAGTCCTTGGCGTAATGGCCATAGGGAATAGGGGGCGCGAAATTGGGCCCGCCGGTGTTGACGTCAACCGCCACGACCTCGCGGGGGATCGTGCGCGTGAACCCCGACGCCCCGGCCGACTCGGCCAGCCCCGTGGCGATGACCGACGCCAGGGCGGCCGCGACCGCGGTCCCTCGCCATTTTCCGAGACGCATGGTCAATTCCTTTTATGTCGTTCGGTGGTTCCCTCCTGGAGTGTCCGGAATCAAGCGAGCGGTGGCCGCGCCCGCGCTGTCCTGCGCGCAGGGCACGACAACAACCGGGACCCGCCGCTTTCCAACTCCCCATCCGTGGAGCCGAGACCCAGCGCGTCCCGCTTGGCCTTGACCTAGTCAATCGGTCCGCCCCCCCCTCCATCTCGAGCCAAACCTCCCCGGCTCGGCGAAATGAAAGGGCCGGACGATCGCCGTGAGGACGATCGTCCGGCCCGGATTTCCTCCCCGATTCGAGTAGGATCGGCGCTCAGCGCCCGCCGTCGACCATCGAGGCCGGCAGCTCGGTCACTTTCGGTTCCTTCTGGTCATAGGCGATCGAGGCGTGCTTCTCGCGCGCCCGCCGCTCGCGCTCCTCGCGTGCGCGTCGGCCGATGGCGCTCAGTCCGAACGCGTGCTCGATGATGTGCGGGCGGTTGCTTTCCGGCGGCGCGATCGGAGTGAAGCCCGACGGCATGACCGCGCGGTCGCTCGGCCCCTTGCCCGGCCGACCGGCGGCCGGCCTCGACGCGCCCACCGCGGCCACCCGCGACTGGGCGAGGCCGATCGGCGAAGGCTCGGCCGCCACGATCGGGTCGCCTCCCACCACCGCATGGCCGGGGGCGTCGCCTCCCACCACCGCATGGCCGGGGGCGTCATTCCCCTGCACGACCCTCGGACTCGACACGACCGGGCCGGGCCTCATCGGGCCCGAGACGACCGGACCCGAGGCGACCGCGCCCGCCTGCTCACAATGCTCACAACGGCCTTCCTGCACCACGGAGTCCGGCGAGGGAAGGGGCGGCGGAGGAGGGATGTCCACCCCATCCTCCGCCTTGACCTTGGCCCGCTGGCAATCAGGACAGAGAATCTCTCTGCCGAACAGGGTCCGTCGGTGCCGGTGCTGCGGGCCATTGGGCGTTGGCTTCATCTCCGCCCCCGGCGAGACGTCGTTCTGTTGGGCCCACCCAACGGTCGGGGCGGCCAGGGCCAGACCGAGCGCGGCAAGGCCAATCCGAGCGAGGCAATGCATTGGGAACTCCTTTTCCCAGGATCGAACCGAGTTCCCTCGGGGAACGTCGGGACGGGACGGAACGGACATCAACGGGCCGGCGACGTCTCTTGACCAGATCACACCACAGAGGCCGTCGCCCGCGCCCCGGGGATGAACAGCGCCTGGCATCGCCGATCCAGTGGCGTGCCAATTCATCTCCTAGGATCGGCGCCGTCGGCTCGCCGCCTTGCGTAAAACCGGCCAGATCTTCGCAAAGCCGATGTTCCGGCCCCGGTCGGCGGTCGCGGATTCGGC
>JBKOZB010000033.1:0-5167 GCA_046744225.1 Planctomycetota bacterium
AGGCCGCATCACGGCATAGCGGCGCTGGAGGTTGACGGTCTGATAGACCGGCCGGCAGACCATATACTTGCGCGCGACCTGGGTCGTCTCGGTCACCGGCCGCATGACGGTGTAGGTCTGCGTCTGGAACGCCTGGCGATAGCGGGTCTCCATGACGGTGTAAGGCTGGTTCTCGTAGACCGTCTCGTAGACCGTCTGCAAGACCGTCTGGCACTGCGGGGCCAGCGTCGCCACGCTGCACTGGGTCTGGATCAGGGGCGCGGGAGCGCAGCGATGACACGCACCCCCGCCGTAGGTGGCCCCGGCGGGCCCGGCCAGACCCCCGAGCACCAGGGCCGCGCCCAGGATCGGGCGCATCAGTTTCATGGACTCCGACATGTGTTGCTCCTCGATTGTTAATCGGGCATCCCTGATGTGTGCGCCAAACGGTGCCAATCCGCCCAGAGGAGAGCCATGTCTCGTCCTTGAGAATCCCTTCCGTCAACTCTCTTTGCCCATCTAACCCAATCAGCTCATCCGATCCGGACGATGCTGAGAGACGATCGCGTCCGAACTAATATAACATGGGTAACCTAGGAAATTAGCGGGAAAACGAAAAATTCCCAAATTCCCGGTTCCGAGCCTGTCGATAATAGAGGTTTTGGCTCGGGGAGATGTCCTGGAGTAGATTGATCTCAGGCAAGCCGTGCGCCGCACCTTTTTTCAAGATCGTCAAATTCCGCGCATCTTGACTCAATTAACAAGTGTCAACTTCCAACCCGAACGAGACGACGGAGCCGAACGATCCAAACGGCCTGAATTTGAGTCCGGGGCTCCGCTCCATCGCGCATGTCCTTCAGATAAGGATCGAATCCCCGAGCGGAAACGCGCGGATCGCCAGATGGCTGGTAAACTTTTCAAGGAAAACGGCCCGGGCGTATTTTTGTCTGGCGAGAGGTGGGACCGATGCCATGAGCGGACAGACCGAGGTGACGCAGGTCGGCGAACTCGTCCTGGCGCGGCTGCTCGTCGCGGGCGAGAAGGGGGCCACCGGCAGCGACTTCAAGAAGGCGCTCGAACCGCTGCTCGGGCACCGCTGGACCGGCGCGACGCTGAAGGAGCGGATCGAGCGGACGCTCACCGAGTTGGCGACGGCCGGGCTGGTCGCCCGGGTCCGCATGCCGCGGTCGAAGTCCGGGCGCGACTCGCTGACGCCGAAGGGGCACCGGCGCGCCCTGGAGATCCTGGGCCTCGACCAACTGCCTCCCAAAACGACCTGGGACAAACTCAAGAAGACCGCCCTGGCGGCCCGGGCGCTCGGGCTTCCCCCGCCCAAGGGTGAAGAATCCAAGCGGTTCGGCACCGACAACGGCTTCAAGGCCGCGCTCTTGAAGGTGCGGTTCGGGCTCCCCCTCGGCGCGTACCCGAAGTTCGAAGAGGCGCTCGACGCGCTGGCCTGGACATTGATGGACTTGACCCCCGGGCGGAAGTTCAACGTCAAGACCGTCCAGGCGGCGCTGATTCAGCGCGCGCTGGGCGACCCCGATCCCAAGCCCGATCCCAAGCCCGACCCCAAAAAGGAGACGACGAAGCTCCTGGCAAAGAAGGTCGGGGCGCGGCAGTCGGGCAAGGACGAGCTTCGCCTGGCCACGCTCCGCCTCTGGATCGACCAGGAGCAGGAGCCGGCCGCGCCGGAACCGTCTCTGCCCACCCCCCTGCCCTCGCCCGTGCCCCCCGTCGCGTCAGAGGCGGCACCAGGGCTCGACCTGGACCTGGATCTCGCCACCTTCGCCCGCCGCGTGGTCGAGGCGGCCCGGTCGAGCCCCTCGGGCCGGTTCGGCGACAACAAGGTCTTCATCGTCCACGTCTGGCGGGCATTGCAAGATGACCCGGCGTTCGCGCCGATGGGCCTGGATGGCTTCAAGCGGCGGCTCGCCGAGGCCAACAACGCCCGGCTGCTCGACCTGAGCCGGGCCGACATGGTCGAGGCGATGGACCCGGAGGACGTCCGGCTCTCGGAGGTCCCCTACCTCGGTGCCTCGTTCCATTTCGTCCGCGTCTGAAAGGGGCTCCGGCATGTTCGAAGCGACGCAACCGACCAATCCCCGATCCTCCGAGGCAGACATGAGCCCTCCGGCGAGCCCGGCCGATCCCCGCATCGCCGCCTTCTGCTCCCCGGAGCGGTCCGAGGTCTTCCACGCCATCGCCTATCGAAGCGACATCTGGAAGGAGGACCCCTTCGACGTGGAGACGATCCACGAGGAGGCCCGCGCCACGTTCCAGCGCCTGGTGCACCGCGCGTCGGGGCCATCGGTCGGCCGCATCCTCCTGCTCCTGGGCGAGGCCGGCAGCGGCAAGACCCACCTGATGCGCGCCTTCCGCAACTGGACCCACGCGCGCGGGCGGGGCTACTACGGCTACATGCAGATGACCTCGGCCACCAGCCATTACGGCCGGTACGTCCTGAACAACCTGATCGACTCGCTCGACCAGCCCTATTTCGAGAGTGCGGGGGAGACCTCGGGCCTGATGAGACTCTCGACCGTGATGGCCGAAGGCACGAAGGGCCTCTCCATCGATCGACTCGATCCGATCCGCAACGACGAGCTGGACCCGGGCTGCCTGGCGAAGCTCATCGACGCCCTGGCCGACCAGATCGTGATGGACGACCGGTTCAACAACATCGACATCGACCTCATCCGCGCCCTGCTCTTCCTCCAGAGCCATGATCCGAGGATCAAGGGCCGGGTCCTCAAGTACTTGCGCTGCGAGGGGTTTTCGGACGACGACCGCCGCCTGCTCGGCGGGATCGTGCCGAGGAGCTACGACGACGCCCCCCAGTGGCTCATCCAGCGGCTCGGCGAGCTGATGGTGGCGCTGGAGGGGGTCCCGCTGATCCTCTGCGTGGACCAGCTTGAAGACATCTACAGCCTCGACGACGCCCCGGCGCGGTTCCGCCGGGCGATGGCCACCCTCTGCGACCTCGTCAGCCGCATCCCGACGGCCGTCGTGGTCGTTTCCTGCCTCGAGGACTTCTACGCTGAGCTGAAGGAGAACCTCACCAAACCTCTCATCGATCGGCTCGAAAAGGACCCGCCACCGATCTACCTCAAAGGGCAGCGCGAGAAAGCCGAGGTCGTCGAGTTGGTCGCGCACCGCCTGCGGAGCCTGTACGAGACCCAGGGCGCGACCTTCTACGACGATGACCCGACCTACCCATTTCCTCCGACCCTCATCGACAAGCTGGCCGGCTTGTCGGCGCGTGAGGTCCTGATTCACTGCCACGAGTTCCGCGAGCGTTGCGTCGTCGCCGGCCGGCTCGTCCCGCTGGGGGCGACTCCCGCCGTGGTCAGCCCCATCCCCGTTCCGCGGCCCGACGCGACCCGGCTCGAACAGGCCTGGAACGACTTCCGGACCGCCTTCCAGTGCGAGGTCCCCGTGGACGAGGCGGCCCTGGCGGCGCTCCTGGCCGGGGCGATCGAGGCGTGCTCTCAGGAGGACGAGTCCGGCCGCTGGTTCGATGCCGAGGCCGACGGCCGCTTCGTCCTCGTCGAAGCCCACGCCCCCGACAACACGGTGGAACTGCTCTTGGTCGGTGTCTGTAATAAGAGGGCGCAGGGCGGGCAATTGGGTAAGCAGGTCGCCGAGGTCGAGGAACGCGCGGGCGAGCACACGCCCGTGATCGTCCGATCGACCGAGTTCCCCACAAATCCCAAGGCCGCCATCACCAAGCAGATCGGCGAGTTGATCGCCCGAGGCGGCCGCCGCGCGGTGGTCGAGGACTCGGACTGGCGGGCCATGCTCGCGTTCCCCCGCTTCCACGGGGCGCACCAGGCCGACCCCGCCTTCTCCGACTGGCTCAAGGAGGCGAAGCCCCTGAGCCGCCTTCGATCGCTGCGGGCGATCCTCGACCTGGACCGGCAGGGCGGTGCGCGCCCCAGGCCGTCCGAAGTGCCAGTCGAGACTATACCCACGGAAAAAGCGATCGAACCTCCCGCCGAGAAGACGAACGAAACGGTTCCGGCGGCCGAAATCGGGCCGATCGTCGTCGGCACGTCGAACGGCCGCGCCCGGGAGCCGGTCGCGCTGGAGCCCGACGAGCTGACGCGGCACACCGCGTTTTTGGGCGGGACGGGATGTGGCAAGACGACGCTCGCGCTGAACATCATCGAGCAGCTCCTATTGCGCGGCGTGCCGGCCATCCTGGTCGATCGCAAGGGAGACCTCGTCGGCTATGCCCGGCCTGAGGCGTGGACGCGCCCGCTCTCCGACGCGGACCTAGGGGCGCGTCGCGATCGGCTCCGCGCCCGCGTGGAGGTCGCGCTCTACACGCCCGGCAACCCGCAAGGCCGCCCCCTCTCGATCGCGGTCGCGCCGGGCGGGCTGGGGCGGCTCGGCAACTTCGAGCGCACGCAGGTCGCGCGCTATGCCGCCTCGGCCCTCGCGGGGATGATGAACTACAGCGGCAAGGGGTCCGACCTCTCCCGCCAGGCGATCCTGGCCAGCGCGATCGACCTGCTCGCCCAGCTCGAACCCGACGGCTCCGTGATGCTCGGAGGGCTGATCGAGTACGTCGCCGAGAAGGACCCCGGCCTCGTCAACGCCGTCGGCCGGCTCGACACCAAGCTCTTCGAAAAGCTCGTTCAGGACCTGGAGACCTTGCGGCTGACCCGGGGCGAGTTCCTCGCCGCGCGGGGCGAGCCGCTCGACGCCGAGGCGCTGCTGGGGCTCGGCCGCCACGCGGCGCCCGGCAAGACCCGGCTGACCGTCATCAGCACCAAGTTCCTCGGGGCCACGCAGGACGTGCAGTTCTGGGTTACGCAACTGCTGGTCGAACTCGGCCGCTGGGCGAGCCGATCCCCCTCCGCCCGACTGCAAGCGGTCCTCTTGTTCGACGAGGCCGACCTCTACCTCCCCGCCCTGCGGCAGCCGCCGACGAAGGAGCCGATGGAGGACCTGCTCCGCCGGGCCCGATCCGCCGGCCTCGGCCTCTTGCTCGCCACCCAGAGCCCCGGCGACTTCGACTACAAGGGCCGAGACAACATCTGCGCCTGGTTCGTCGGCCGTGTCAAGGAGCCGACCGCGATTGCCAAGATGCGGCCGATGCTCAGCGAGTGCCGCCTGGACGTCGAGTCCAAGCTGCCGACCCAGGAGATCGGCCAGTTCCACCTGCTCCGCGACGGCGCCG
>JBKOZB010000338.1:0-11591 GCA_046744225.1 Planctomycetota bacterium
GCTGGAGCGGGCACGAAGCCGGCGTGTCCGGGGACAGCGGCTGGGAGTGGCCTGCGCGTTCCATTCGCCCCTGGTCGCCTCGGCGGCCTCGCCGCTCACCGAGCTGGCGGCGCGGTTGGATCTGGGGCGACCGCGCCGGCCAGTCTACTCGAACGTGACCGCCGCCCCCTATCCGGCCGACCCCGCGTCGATCGCCGCGCAGGTGGGCGACCACCTGGCCCGTCCGGTCCGGTTCGCCGCCATGGTCGAGGCGATGCATGCGGTCGGGGCGCGCGTCTTCATCGAGGTCGGCCCCGGCGCGACCTTGACGCCGCTGGTCGGCTCGATCCTGGACGAAAGACCTCACCTTGCCGTCGCCTGCGATCCGCCCGGCCGGCGCGGGCTGACCGGGCTGCTTGCAATGCTCGGGCGACTCTTCGTCGCCGGGGTCCCCCTCCGGCTCGACCGCCTGACCGAAGGTCGCGAGGCCCGGCGGCTCGACCCAGCCCGGTTCACCGTCGAGGGAGAGACCGAGTCGCTCACCCCTTCAACCTGGCTGGTCAACGGTACCCGCGCCCGGCCGGCGTTCGGCCCCGAGCCGGCTCGGCTCGGTCCCGGCCCGGCCTTGCCGGTCTCCTCGCAGGCGAACGGCCATGCCGAAATGCCGTCCTCGCGAAATGGTCATATTCACATCTTCACCCCCTCACGGAACGGGACGCCCAAGCTCACGCCCTCCGAGCCGATCGGCGCGGGGGGAGAGAGGGAGCGAGTCATCGCGGCGTTCCAGAAGACGATGCAGCACTTCCTCGACGTCCAGCGGACGACGATGCTCGGCTTTCTCGATCAAGAGGGCGGCGGCAGCGAAGCTCCTCATGTTGAGGAGATGGGAACGGGGGAAAATCGAAATGGAGAAAGAGGGGACGGGCGGTTGGGGAGGGGGCCCGAGCCCGAGCCGGCTCCTGCGGGCCTGGACGAGCGGCTCTTGGCGATCGTTCGCGACCGGACCGGGTATCCGGCGGCGATGCTTGGGCTCGACCTCGACGTGGAAGCGGACCTCGGGATCGACTCGATCAAGCGGGTCGAGATCCTCGGCAGTCTGCGTGACGCGGTCCCGGCGCTAGGGGTCAACACCGACTCGACGCTGATGGACCGGCTCACCCAGGCGCGCACGCTCGGCGAGATGATCGCGCGGATCGAGGAGGCGGTCGGGGCGAAGGAGGTGCCGGAACCCGAACCCGAACCTGGGCCGGTGCGTCGGATGGTGCTGGAGGCGGTCGAAGCCCCCTTGGAGCAGCTCGGGCGCGGGCCGGGGCTGGCGGCGGCGGGGACGGTGCTCGTGACCGACGACCGCCGGGGGGTGGCGCGGGCGGTCGTCTTCGACCTGCGGACGCGGGGGTATCACGCCGTGCGGGTCCACCACGGCTCGCCGCCGAACGGTACGTCGGAGGGGGAGGGTCTGTGGGCCGACCTGACCTCGCCCGCGACGGTCGCCACGCTGGTCGATCGCGTCCGGTCGAACGGGCGCGGGCCGCTGGCGGGGGTCGTGCATGCCCTCCCGTTGCGGAGCCTCCCGCCGGCCGGGCTCGATCCCGCGGCCTGGGCGATGCGCATGGGGCCCGAAATGCGCGGGCTGTTCCTGCTGGCGAGGGCCTCGGCCGACGACTTGGCCCGCGCGGCGGCGGAAGGCGGCGCCTGCCTCGTCGCGGCGACGGCGCTCGGGGGTGGGTTCCTCAGCGTCGGCGAGCCGCCCGACGAGGTCTTCCCCGGCCAGGGGGCGGTCGCCGGGCTGATCAAGACGCTCGCCCGCGAGTGGCCCGAGGTCCGCACCCGCGTCGTCGATTTCGACCCGGGCGCCGAGGTCGAGGTCATCGCCGCCAACCTCGTCCAGGAAGTCCTGGCCGACGACCCCCGCGCCGAGGTCGGCTACCTCGGCGGCCGCCGCACGGCGCTGCGGGCGGTCGAGGCCGAGCTGGACGTCGCGCCGGGTCCGCATATCGAGCTGACCGAAGGGGATCCGATCCTGATCACGGGCGGGGCGCGCGGGATCACGGCGGCCGTCGCGCTCGACCTGGCGCGGCGGTGGCGGCCGGCCTTGCTCCTCGTCGGCATGAGCCCGAGCCCGAACGAGGCGGAGGACCCCGAAATGGCGGGCCTCGCCTCGGTCGTCGAGCTGAAAGCGGCACTCCACCGCAAGCTCGCCCGCCTGGCGTCGGCCCGGCCCGTCACGCCGGCCGAGCTGGAGCGGGCTTATCAGGCGCTCCGACGCGAGCGCGAGATCCGGGCGAATTTGAACACCTTTCGCGCCGTGGGAGCGACCGTCGCCTACGCCCAGGCCGACGTCCGCGACGCCGACGCGATGAGGCGCCTCCTGGCCGACTGGCGCCAGAGATTCGGCCCGATCGCCGGCCTGATCCACGGCGCAGGAGTGATCCAGGACAAGCTCCTGCGGGACAAGACCCCCGCGTCGTTCGACCGCGTGCTCGGGACGAAAGTCGAGGGGGCCTTGACCCTGGCCCGGCTGCTCGACGCCGAGCCTCCCCGGTTCGCCGCGTTCTTCTCGTCGGTCGCCGGCCGGTTCGGCAACCGGGGGCAGGCCGACTACGCCGCCGCCAACGAGGTGCTCAACAAGCTGGCGCTCTGGCTCGAGCGCCGCTGGCCCAGCCGCGTCGTCTCAATGATCTGGGGTCCGTGGTCGGGCGTCGGCATGGTCTCCGACCTGGAGGGCCACCTCGGCCGCCGCGGCCTGGGCATGATTCCCCCCGCGCAAGGCGCCCCGCGCCTGGGCGACGAACTGCGGCACGGACGCAAAGGTGAGGTCGAGGTCATCGTCACCGCCGACCTCGGACCACTGGCAGAGGAAAATGATCCGCAGACGAATGAAATGATTCGGAAATATTAAAGATATTCATGAAATCCGACCGAGCGCTCGACATCGCGATTGTGGGCCTGGCCTGCCGGTTCCCGGGGGCGCGGGACGCGGTGGGGTTCTGGGAGGGCGTCGTGCTCGGGCGCGACGTCACCGGCGACGTGCCGCGCGACCGCTGGGCCCCGGCCGTCTTCCTCGATCCCGAGTCGAATGCGAGCGATCGGGTTTACACCCAGCGCGGGGGCTACCTCGACGCGCCGATCGCCTTCGACGCCGCGGCGCACGGCATCATGCCGAACGCGGTCGAGGGAGGCGAGCCCGAGCAGTTCCTCGTCCTCGACACGGCGCGGGCGGCCCTGGCCGACGCCGGGCTGGGCGACGGGGTCCGCGACGGGCGCGGGGTCGAGGTCGTCATCGGCCGGGGCAATTACTTCAACCGGGGGAACCTGACGCGGCTCCAGCACGGCCGGATCGTCGCCCAGACCCTGGCGATCCTCCGCGACCTGCACCCGGACTGGGCCGAGGCCGATTTCGAGTCGATTCGCGCCGATCTGAAGGCGAGCCTGCCGCCGTTCGGCCCGGCAACGATCCCCGGCCAGTTGACCAATGCCACGGCCGGCCGGATCGCCAACCGGCTCGACCTGCGCGGGGCGAGCTACGTGGTCGATGCCGCAAGCGCCTCGGCACTGGTGGCGCTGGACCTGGGAGCGCGGGCGCTGGTCGATCGGCGGGCCGATCTCGCGCTCGTCGGCGCGGTCTACCTCGCGGCCGACGTTGATTTCCCGATGGTCTTCTGCCAGCTCGGGGCCTTATCGCGAACCGGAAAGGCGCGGCCGTTTGCGCGCGAGGCCGATGGCACTTTGCCGGGCGAGGGGGTCGGCGTCGTCGTGCTCAAGCGGCTCCGCGATGCCGAGCGCGACGGCGACCGGATTTACGCCGTGATTAAGTCGGTCGGCATCGCCAGCGACGGCCGGGGTCAAGGTCTGGCGACGCCCACCGCGCGCGGGCACGTCCGGGCGATCCGACGCGCCTACCGCGGCGCGGGGATCGATCCGGGCACGGTCGGCCTGATCGAGGGGCACGGGCTGGGCGTTCCCGCCTCGGACCGCGCCGAGCTCCGGGCGCTCCGCGCGATCTTTCCGCCGGTGGCCGAGCCGGGGCCGAGGCGCATGCTGGGGTCGGTCTCGGCCCTGATTGGCCACGCGATGCCGGCGGCCGGGATGGCCGGGCTGATCAAGTCGGCCCTGGCGCTGCACCACCGTGTGATCCCGCCGTCGCCGACATGCGGCGAGCCCCATCCGCTCCTGGCCGACCCGGCGAGCCCGCTGACGCTGAATGCCTCGGCCCGCCCCTGGATTCACGGCGAGCGATCGCATCCGAGGCGCGCGGGGGTCAACGCCTTCGGGTTCGCGGGGATCAGCGCCCATGCGGTCCTCGAAGAGCACGCGCCGTCGGCCGACGGCCTGACGCCAGGATACCAGCTGAGGTGGGAGACGGAGGCCATCCTGCTCGACGCCCCCGACCGCGCCGGGTGGCTCGACCGGGCGCGCCGGCTGCGCGACTGGCTCGGGCGCGGGGCGAACGCATCGGTGGCGCTCAAGGACCTGGCGTCCACACTCAACACCGCCCCGGGCGCCGGGCCGTTCCGGGTCGGGCTGGTCGTGAGCTCGACGGCCGACTTGGCCGAGCGCTTGGGATCTCTGATCGAGCGGCTGGCGGACCCCAATTGCCGGTCGATCCGCGACGCGCGCGGGGCGTACTTCTGGGACGAGCCGCTGGCGGGGCCGCGCTCGGTGGCGTTTCTTTTCCCGGGCGAGGGGTCGCAGTACCCCGGCATGCTCGCCGACCTCTGCACGCACTTCCCGGAGGTCCGCGCCCTGTTCGACACGTCCGACCGTGTAGCCTGCGCGCTCGGGCACACCCGGCTCCCGAGCGCCGCGCTGTTCGAAGGCTCGGAGAGTGACGAGGCCAGTTTGTGCTCGGTCGGGACGGCGATCAATGTGGTCCTCTCGGCGCAGTGGGCCTTGTATCAACTGCTAACGCGGCTGAGTCTGCGGCCCGACGCGGTCGTCGGCCACAGCAGCGGCGAGCTGCTGGCCCTGGCGGCGGCGAAGGCGGTGACGGTCGACCACGATTTCGAGAACAAGCTCGGGGCGGTCGGGACAGTCTTCGAGCGGCTCGAGGCGTCGGGGCAGGTACCGACCGCCGCGCTCGTCGCGATCGGAGCCGACCGGGTGCTGGTTGAGACGGCTTGCCGCGAGGTCGGCCACGGCCTGAGCATCGCGATGGACAACTGCCCGCACCAGGTAGTCGTCGCCGGGCCCGAGAACACGGTCGAGCTCCTCGTGTCCCGGTTGCGTCAGCAGGGGGTGATGTGTGAGTATTTACCGTTCGCGCGGGCGTACCACACGCCGGGCTTCCGCGCCGCGCTCGGGCCGGTGCGCGAATTCTTCGGCGCCTTGCCGCTGAGCCGGCCCGAGGTCCCGATCTATTCGTGCGCGATCGCCGGCCGGATGACCGGGGACGTCGAGTGGATCCGGCGGCTGGCGGTTGAGCAGTGGATCTTCCCGGTCGCGTTCCGCTCGACGGTCGAGGCGATGCACGCCGAGGGGGCGCGGATCTTCGTCGAGGTCGGGGCGCGGGGGAACCTGACGGGATTCGTCGAGGACACGCTCCGGGGCCGCCCCCACTTCGCGATCGCCGCGAATCTTCCCCGGCGCTCGGGCCTGACGCAATTAAATCACCTGGTCGCGGCGCTCTTCGCGCAAGGGGTCGCGCTGCGGCCCGACCTGCTCTACGCCCGACGGCGGCCCGAGCGGATCGACCTGGAGCTGGACCGGGCCATGCTCGAGTCGGCCCCTGCCCTGGCGGTCGGGTTTCCCGAGATGCGGCTCTCGCCCGGGTTGGCGGCATCGCTCCGCGCGCGACGCACGAGAGGCGAGCCAGTCCCCGCGTCCGAGCCGCCGGCGGATGGAGCGGGAGACCGACAGACCGGGCCGCTTTTCCTCCCGACCCCGACCCATTCGAGCAGGTCGAACGGCGACGGGCGCGCGCCCGAGCCGTTAGGGCGAGGTCTGGGTGGGCGCGTCAAGGCGGAGCGCGACCCGGAACCCCTGGCGCAGACCGGGTCACGCTCCGCTTCGTCTCGGCCACCCCAGGAAGACACCGATCGGAGGACATCGTCCCCGCCACGCGGCGAGGCGATGCTGGCGTTCCTGCGGACGATGGACGAGTTCCTGGAGACGCAACGGCAGGTGATGGAGGCGTACAACGCCGCTTCGAAGCACTCGGGCGGATCCCAGGTCGCACCGAAGCCGGTCTCGAGGACGCCTCGCCCGGAAGAGGTCGAGCGTCCGGAGTCGCTGGTCCCGCCATCGCCCGCAACCGCACCGGTCGAGTCGGTCGCCGAGGCGGTGCTCGACCGCGTCGCCCGTCGAACGGGCTACCCACGCACCATGCTCCAGCTCGATTTCGACCTGGAGGCCGACCTCGGGATCGACTCGATCAAGCGGGTCGAGATCCTCAACGACCTGCAAGGGGCCGGGTTCGTGCCGGCCGGGCTCGACCTCGACCGCCTGGCGCGGAGCCGGACGCTCCGCCAGGTGCTCGAAGGGCTGGAGCCGGACCATGTCGAGCGATCGGCGCCGAGTGCCGAGTCGGGTCCCTGGGTGGGGTCGATCGAGTCGATCCAACCGGGCCGGTCGCTCGTCGCAGTGCGCTGGCTCGACGCGAGCGACGACCCGGTGGCTGAGCATCACACGCTCGGCGGCCGGCGTATCTCGGCCATCGATCCCTCGCGGAAGGGGCTGCCGGTCGTGCCGTTCACGGTCATGGCCGAGATGCTCGCCGAGGCGGCGGCGGCGCTCGCGCCGGGCCGGGCGGTCGTCGCCCTGCGCGACGTCGTCGCGTCGAAGTGGATTCGCTATGAAGAGGAGCCGGTCGCGCTCGAACTCCGCGCGGCGTGCGACGGCGACCGGCCCGACGAGGTCCGGGTCGAGATCCACAACAAGGGCCCGAGCGGATCGAACCGCCCGAACGGGAGCGAGGGGCCGGTCGTGACCGGGCGCGTCCTCTTCGGCCCGGCCCGTCCCGCACCGCCGCCGGCCGGTCCGTTTGCGCTCGAAAACGTCCGCGCCTGCCGGTTCACGGCCGACGAACTGTATCGCGACCAGTGGCTCTTCCACGGCCCGGCCTTGCGGGCGCTGGTGGCGATCGGGCGATCGTCGCCGGGAGGGATCGAGGGGATGCTCCGCGTCTTGCCCCGGCGCGGCCTGCTCCGCGCGCAGGAGCGTGGCGCGTTCCGCACTGACCCCATCGTGCTCGACGCCTTCACACACCTGCTCGGTTGCTGGGGGCTCGACGAGAAGGCCGACGGCGACGTGATCTTCCCGCTCCGGCTCGGGTCCTTGATGATCTTCGGGTCCGACCCGCCCGAGGGGACCGAGGTCGCCTGCCGGATTGCGGTCCGCGAGGTGATGCGGCACACGGTCCGCGCCGACGCCGAATTCGTCACGCCCGACGGACGGGTCTGGATGCGGATCGAGAATTGGGACGACTGGCGATTCTACTGGCCGGGCCGCTACCGCGACCAGTTCCGCCAGCCCGACCGCGTCTTCTTGGGTGAGCCGATCGAAATGCCGGGGGCGAACGGCTCGGACCTGAAGGCGGTCTGGCTGGAGCCGCCGGCCGACATGGGCAAGCCGGTCTGGCGCGACGTGCTGGAGTGGGTGCAGCTCGGCCCCGAGGAGCGCGCCGCCTTGCGGGCGCCGGGAGGGCTGGAGCCGCACCTGACGCTTCGGCTCTGGGGACGGATCGCGGCCAAGGAAGCGGCACGCCGGCTCTGGGCCGACCAGGGCCATCCTCCCGTCTATCCGGCCGACCTCATTATCGAGACCGACCCGCGTGGTCGGCCTCGGCTTCGCTCTCTGATCGACCCGGCGCGGAGCGATCAGCCCGCCGTCTCGATCGCCCACACCGAGGGCGTGGCGGTCGCCCTGGCCGCGCTCGACCCGCGGACACGGGTCGGGATCGACGTCGAGCGCATCGTCGATCGCTCACCGGGGTTCGAGGAATTGGCGTTTTCCGAAGGGGAACGCGCCTTGCTCGATCGCCTGGCGGGTTCGGGTTCGAGTCGGGCCGAGTGGGTCGCGCGGCTCTGGTGCGCGAAGGAGGCGGTGGCGAAGGCGAGCGGCCAGGGAATGGCCGGGGGGCCGAAGGGGCTGTCGGTCATCGAGGCCGACGCCGCAACCGGCGAGGTTGCCGTCGCGCTCGGACCCGACCTGGCGGCCGCCTGGCCCGAGGCGGCCGATCGACCGATCCGCGCCTGGACCGCTCGGCGCGGGGAGTACGTCTGGGCCTGGACAGTGGGCGAAGGTGGCGACGGGCCGCGACCGCATTCGCGATAAGGAACGCAAGCCATGAGCGCTCCCGATGAGTCGATGATCCTGGCCGACGTGGCCCGGCTGCTCGGGCAGTTCCAGGGGCGCGAATACTCGGGTATAATCGGGCCCGAGACACGGTTCTTCGCCGACCTGGGGCTCGCGTCGATCGACGCGGTCGTGCTCGGCGAGGCGCTCCAGGCCCACTACGGCCGCCCCCTGCCATTCGGCGACCTGCTCGCCGAACTCGGCCGCCGCACCGACCGTGACCTGACGGTCGGAGAGTTGGTGGGATTCCTGTATAGAAATCTCGATCAATGATATTATATATTCATTATAACTATAAATATATAAAGTTAAGATTCGATCGCCGTCTCCAACGTGACGCAAGGTTCCTCCGATGCCCATGTGCGCCGCCCACGATCTCCGGTTCCACTACCAGCAATCGGGCTCGGGCCCGGACGTGGTGCTGATCCATGGCGTGACGGGAGACCTCTCGATCTGGTTCCTTTGCCGGGCCATGCAGGAGCTGGGCGCGCGCTATCGAGTGATGGCGTACGACTTGCGCGGGCACGGGTACAGCGAGGCGCCGGAGTCGGGTTACACCTCGGCCGACCACGCGGCCGACCTGCTCGCGCTGATGGACGGACTCGGGATCGGGCGAGAGGGGCCGGCGGCGGTGGTCGGGCACAGCTTCGGCGGTGTCATCGCGCTGCATGCGGCGGTGCTCGCGCCCGAGCGGTTCGCCTCGATCGTGCTCTCCGACCCGTATTTCCCCGCCTTGCGGCACCTGGAGGACGTGAGCCGCTGGGGCCACTGGGAGAGCTTCCGCCAGGAGGCGTTCGAAGCGGGCGTGAGGCTCTCGGACGAGCACTGGTACGACCTGGGACGCTTCTTCGACCAGGTGATGCACCTCGACGGCGAGGCACTCTTGCGGTTCCGCCATGCGGTGGGATTGCCGGCCCTGAACCGTCTGCTCCGGCTCGGCCGGACGACCTGCGGGGCGGATTCGAAGGCCGAAGCCGGCCTGACCGCCGAGCGGATCGCCGCGATGGACCGCCCGGCGCTGGCGCTCTACGGCGAGTCCTCGCCGTTCCTGGCGACAGCGCAGTACCTCGTCGAGCACTTGCCCCGCTGCCGCAGCGCGATCGTTCCGGACGCCAAGCACCGCGCGCCCGAGGAGAACCCCGTGGGCTTCCTGCGGCTCTTGGGGGCGTTCCTCGATGAGACGGTCAGGGGTGCGGAGAATGACAGATTACAGATGGCAAATGACAAAAATATTTGAAATTATATAATAAAATTATATTTTAAAAGAACGGAAGGGAGCTCGAAATGAACCGCGCGGGGGACCAGGACACGTCGGTCGTGCTCCTGACCGGCGCGGCGCACGGGATCGGGCGGGCGACGGCCGGGGCGCTGGTGGCGCGCGGGTTCCGGCTCGGGCTGATCGACCGCGACGAGCGCGCGCTCGCGGAGTTGGCCGGCGCGATGGAGCGGGAGGGGGTGGGGGCCTCGATCGCCGCCGAGCCGGCCGACGTCAGCGACGGCCCGGCGCTCGCGGCGACGGTCGAGCGGATCGAGCGGCGCGTTGGGCCGACCGACGTGCTCGTCGCCTGCGCGGGGGTCGGCCGGCTCGCGTCGACGCTCGACCTCGACCTGGAGGGGTTCCGCCAGATGCTCGACGTCAACGTGCTCGGCGTGGCGCGGACGATCGAGGCCGTGCTGCCCGGCATGGTCGCGCGCGGGGCGGGGCACCTCGTGGGCATTTCGAGCGTGGCGGGGTTTCGCGGACTGCCATGGATGCCGGGCTACTCGGCCTCGAAGGCGGCACTAACCACATACCTGGAAGGGCTCCGCCCCATGCTCAAGCGGCGGGGGGTGACGATCACCACGGTGTACCCCGGCTTCGTGCGCACCGCGATGACCGCCGACACGCCCTTCCGCAGGCCGGTGCCGATGCTCGAACCGGAGCAAGCGGCCAAGTACCTCGTCCGCGCGGTCGTCCGCCGGCCGCGCGACCTGGTCTTCCCCCCGAGCACCGCGCTCGGCATGGGACTGCTGCGACGATTGCCCACCGCCCTCTTTGACTGGTTGATGGACCAGGCGGGGCCGCAAGTGCTCACGACGGAATTTTGAACGGGGGGGCTGGCATGATCGCACCCCCCTGCGCGACAACCCCGAGTCGAGCGATCCCGGCCGCCGCACTCGCGCGTTGCCTGGATTGCCGGACGGCGTTAGAGGGGCGCCCGGCGTGTCCGGGATGCGGGCGGGCGTACCCGGTGGCCGATGGGGTGCTGGAGGCGCTCGGGCCGCTGATGGGGCGGAACCGGATCGCGGCGGCGTTTTACAACGGGCCGGGCTGGGCGCGGTTCCAGCCGTGGGAGCAGGTATTCCTCTGGTTCCAGGGGCCGGGCCCCGCGCGGGCGCGGCGGCGAGTGCTCCGGTTCTTGCCCCGGCGGGAAACGGCGCGGGTGCTGGAGGTGGGGATCGGCGACGGCGCGAACCTGCCCCTGTTGCCGGTGGGCTGGACACCCTATGGCGTGGACGTCGCGCGGAGGCAGCTCGACGCCTGCCGGGCGCGGGTGCCCGCCATGGCGGGCCGGCTCGTGCTCGCCCAGGCCGAGGCGCTGCCGTTCGACGACGCGACGTTCGACGCGGTGTTCAGCGTCGGTGGGTTCAACTACTTCTCTGACCACACCGCCGCGCTCCGCGAGATGCGCCGGGTGGCAACGCCCGGCGCGCCGGTCGTGGTGGCCGACGAGCGGCCGGACTTGTTCACGTATTCGATCGGGAATCTCCTCGGGCTCGACTCGCTCGATCGCTGGACCCTGCGCGCGACGGGGCTCGACGAGGATTTCTTGGAGATGGTCCTGAACCATCAGATCGACATCCCGGCCCTGGCTCGCGCGGTCTGGCCGGGGCACCGCCGCGTCCCGATCTGGAACCGCCTGGGCTACTGCCTGGTGGACCCCGACCCCTGGCCCGTCCGCCCGCTTTTTCGACGATCGAGGAGTGACGCCATGTCCCTGATGACTCCCCACCTGCCTCCGAGCCCCAACACGACCGATTGGGCGTCGGACCTCGACCGGCTCCGCTGCATCGCCTGCGATGGCGAACTGGCTCGCGTCCCGACCGGGGCCGACCTCGCCTGCGCCCGTTGCGGCCGCGCCTATCCGGTCCGCGACGGGGTGCTCGTCGTCAAGGACGAGCCGGAGGCCGACAACCGGATCGCGCGCGACTACTACAACCGCCCGCTCTGGCCCAAGTTCCGGTTCTGGGAGCGGTTCTTCTGGGTCTGCAACGGGGGCGAGCGGCGGTCGCGGGACGTGATCCTCCGCCACCTGCCAAGAGCGGAGAGCCTCGCGCTG
>JBKOZB010000270.1:0-4405 GCA_046744225.1 Planctomycetota bacterium
GAGCAAAGGTTCGCGATCGTTGTTGGCCGCGGGATTGGTCGGAGTTGGGGCGCTGGCGCTCCCGGTCTGGGCGTGGGCGGAGGAGGCAGCGAAGTCGGCCGCGACCCCGGCGCCCGCGGCGGCGCCGGAGATCAGCGCGGCCGACACGGCGTTCGTCCTGATCGGCGCGGCGCTGGTCATGGTGATGACGCCGGGGCTGGGCCTCTTCTACGGCGGGATGGTGCGGCGGAAGAACGTGCTGGCCACGTTCCAGCAGAGCTTCATCCTACTCGGCGTGGTGGCGTTGCAATGGGTTCTGTTCGGCTACAGCCTGGCGTTCGGGCCCGACCATCTCCACGGCCTGATCGGCGGCCTGGAATGGGTGGGGCTGAAGGGCGTGGGGCTCGACCCGAACCCCGACTACGCGGCCACGATCCCGCACCAGCTCTTCATGGTCTACCAGTTGATGTTTGCGGTGTTCACGCCCGCGCTGATCTCCGGGGGGTTCGCTGAGCGGATGAAGTTCTCGGCCTACTTGGTCTTCATGCTGCTCTGGGCGACGCTGGTGTACGATCCCGTGGCGCACTGGGTCTGGGGCGCCGGCGGCTGGATCAAGACGATGGGCGCGCTCGACTTCGCCGGCGGCCTGGTCGTGCACATCATCTCGGGCGTCGCGGCCCTCTGCTGCGTGCTGGTGATGGGCAAGCGCAAGGGGCACGGCACTGAGGAGATGCACCCGCATAACCTGACGCTGACGGCGATCGGCACCGCCCTGCTCTGGTTCGGCTGGTTCGGCTTCAACGCCGGCAGCGCCCTGGCTGCGAACAAGTCGGCGGTCTCCGCCTTCCTCAACACGAACACTGCCGCCGCCGCCGTGGTGAGCTGGTCGCTGATCGAGTACCTGCACAAGGGTAAGGCGACCGTCCTGGGCGCCTGCTCGGGCGCCGTCGCCGGCTTGGTGGCCGTGACTCCCGCCGCCGGCTTCGTCACCCCGATGGGCGCAATGGCCATTGGCCTGCTGGTCTCCTTCGCCTGCTACGGGGCGATCGTGCTCAAGGGCAAGCTCGGCTACGACGACTCGCTCGACGTCTTCGGCGTCCACGGCGTCGGCGGCGCGTTCGGCGCGCTGGCGCTCGGATTCCTGGCCAAGGCCGGCATCAGCGGCGACATCAACGGCCTGCTCTTCGGCAACCCCGCCCAGGTGGGCAAGCAGGCCATCTCGGTCGTCGCGGCCGCGTCCTACAGCTTCATCGCCACTTTCGTCCTGCTCAAGCTGGTCGATCTGACGATTGGGCTCCGCGTCACCGCCGACGAGGAAGAGATCGGCCTCGACCTGACCCAGCACGGCGAGCGTGGGTACATCATGGGCGTCGGCGAGCTGATGGGCGATCTTCCCCACCAGGAGACCATCCCGCCGCTCTCCGAGATGGCTGGCCAGCCCGCCTCCGAGGAGCGCGTCGCAGTCTGATCCCGAGCGTCCGCCCCGGAATCGGTCAAAACGTCCCCTGTGCGGTCTACCCGACCGGGTGCCTCGATGCCCGGCCGGGTGGACTTTTTTTCTGGGTCGTTGTGGCTTCCGAGGTTGCCATCATGACGGCGTGCCCGTTTTGTGTCGTTTGGGGCCAAACAATTCATAGAATGGGAGGCCGGCAGCGACCCGAACGTCACGATGGTTCGCCCGATCAATGCGAGCCGGCGCGGGCCGAAGGGGGAATCGCCGATGCTCAGCCGTGTCGTCTGCACGATTCTTGGCCTGATCGGCGGGGTGGCGGGCGGGGTGCTCGGGTACTATCTCTTCTCTTGGATCTACCATCAGGGTTTCTACGCCCCCATCGTACTCGGGGCGGGGATCGGCCTGGGGTGCGGACTGCTCTCGCGGAACCGGCCGCTGATCCGGGGGGCTATCTGCGGCCTGGCCGCGCTCGTGCTCGGACTCTACACCGAGTGGAAGTTCGCTCCGTTCGTCGCCGACGACCGGTTCAGCTACCTGGTCTCGCACTTCTACGAGCTGAAGCCGATCATGCTGCACATGATCGGCATCGGGGGCATCGTGAGTTTCTGGCTGGGGAGGGACGCCGCCTTCGGCTCGGTTCCGAAGGAGAAACCGTCGAGGTTGGAACATGCTCCGTCCGACCTTGAATAAGGCGAGCAGGTGTCGGAGGGCGGCCGGCGCGAGGCGGGCCGCCTTCCTTTGGGACAGCCGGGGTCTAGAATACCGATAGGCCCGTCTCTTGCCCATGGGGCCCGGTCGATCGGTGCGACGATCAGCCCAGATCTCCCCAGGAGGCCTTGATGTCCGTTTCCGCTCCAGACCGTGCCGGCGTGTCGCCGATGGACGATCCCGAACGCGCCCGCCAGATCCGCCAGGCGGAGGAGTTGCTCTTCTCGGAGCCGTCGCGGGCGGGGTTCGCCAAGGCGCTCTTCCGCGGCGAGTTCCGGGGCGCCGTCCTGTTCCCGTACCCCGAGCTGCCCGCCGAGGAGCGCGTCCGGGTCGAGGACGCCGTGGCCTCGGTGCGCCAGTTCGCCGAGTCGAGCATCGACGCCGCCGCGATCGACCGCGCAGCGGACATCCCCCGGAGCGTCATCGAGGGATTAGCAAGGCTGGGCGTGCTGGGGATGACGGCCCCTGTCGAGTATGGCGGGCGAGGATTTTCGCAGTCGGGCTACTGCCGGATCATGGAGGTGATCGGCGGGCATGACGCCTCGACGGCCGTCTTCGTCAACGCGCACCACTCGATCGGCATCCGCGCCTTGCTCCTGTTCGGCACGCCCGAGCAGAAGGCGCGCTGGCTCCCGCCGCTGGCCCGTGGCGAGAAGCTCGCCGCCTTCGCCCTGACGGAGGAGGAAGCAGGCTCGGACGCGAGCAACGTCCTGACCACGGCGACGCCCGGCGACGACGGCCAGACCTTCCAGCTCAACGGCTCGAAGCGGTACATCACCAACGGCGCGATCGCCGACGTGCTGACGGTCATGGCGCGGACGCCCGACCCGAAGGGGGGCGAGTCGAAGGTCACGGCCTTCCTGGTCACGCCCGACCTGCCGGGCTTCGAGGTGGTCGAGGCGCGGATGGATAAGTGCGGGATTCGCGGCACGGCGACGGCGCGGCTCGCCTTCCATGACATGCCGGTCCCGGCTGCGAACGTCCTGGGCCCGATGGGCAAGGGACTCAAGGTCGCCCTGACGGTGCTCAACTTCGGCCGGACGACCTTCGGCGCCAGTTGCACCGGGGCCGCGAAGACCTGCCTGGCCGCCGCCACCCGCCACGCGGCCCGGCGCCGGCAGTTCGGTCGCCCCCTGGCCGACTTGGAGCTGATCAAGAAGAAGCTCGCCTTTCTCGCCGCCTCGGCCTACGCCATGGAGGCGACCACCTACGAGACGGCCGCCCTGATCGACCGTGGAGCCGAGGATTACATGCTCGAAACGGCCATCCTCAAGGTCGCCTCGACCGAGCTGCTCTGGCAGGGCGTCTACGAGACGCTCCAGGTCCACGGCGGTCAGGGTTACTTCACCGACGAGCCGTTCGAGCGAATGATGCGCGACGCCCGGATCAACACGATCGGTGAGGGGGCCAACGAGGTCCTCAAGGCATTCATCGCGCTGGTCGGGATGCGCGAGGTCGGCGAGGGCCTGAAGGCGACGATGGAGGGCCTGAAGCGGCCGTCGCGCTTGGTGCCGACGCTCTGGCGGTTCGGCCGCGACCGGCTCGTGCGACTGGCGCGCCCGCCGGTCATCCCGGTCGCCTCGGCAACGCTCCGACCCTCTGCTGATTCGCTGGCCCGTCGCGTCGCTCGGTTCGCCTGGGCGGTCGAGCGGGCCCTTGTCAAGCACCGCGAGGCGATCCTCGAGCGCCAGTACGTCCAGGAGCGGATCGCCGATGCCGCGATCGCGTTGGTGACCGCCTCCTGCACCCTCGCCCGACTCGACCGCGCGCTGGCCAGCAAGACCTCGACGGAGCTGGAGCGCGGCTCCGGTTCGCTCTACCTCCGGATGGCCAACCGCCGGTTCGACCAGGCCCTCCACGAGCTCGACCACAGCGATGACCCCCAGACCACCGCCGCGGCCGAGGCCGCCCTCCGCGCCTTCGCCGGACGCTGATGCCGGCCTCTCCTGCAAGACCGCTCTTGCTGGGGACTGCGGGCTCCCTGCGGGAACCCGCTGTTTTTTTCGCGTTGCGTCGACATATTCTCGCTCCGGCCGGAATTGTGTCAATTTTTGGAAGTACTCCGCCCATTTTCGTTCTAAATTAGACCGAGACGAGGGGTCGACGTCGCGCAGGGACACGATTGAGGACCAGGGGGCACGATCGAGGACCAGGGAAGTAGGTGCGTAGGTGCCATGAAACCGCCTATCCGGATGGTCTGCGGAGATTGCTTGCGGAGCGTGGAACTGTACGAGGACGAGGAGCAGAACCTGCCGACGGCCTGTC
>JBKOZB010000074.1:0-8896 GCA_046744225.1 Planctomycetota bacterium
AGCGCGAACCCGTCGGCCGCGCTGCCGGCGAAGCCGACCAGCACCTGGCCGTCGAGCAGCTTGCGGATCTTGACCGCGTCGGCCTTCATGACCATCGTGCCGAGCGTCACCTGGCCATCGCCCCCCAGGGCCACCCGCCCGTCGCGCCGAACCGAAAGAATCGTCGTCGCGTGCCAGTCCAACGCCCTGCCCTCCCCGGATGGAGTCCTTGGCTCGGTCTTGCGTTCACTGAGCATACAGCTCCGACGCAACGCTTGCCAGGGACTCAAAGCCGCCCATGATCAACCGACGGTTCGAGCGGAGATTCTCGCGAAGGAAAACAGAAAGCCCCTCAGGACAGAGACGATTCCCGGAAGATCGCTGCCCAGCGCCGCGGGCGGCGGTGCTCCCTCGGCTCGGGGAGGCGCGCCGACCCCGCCAGGCAGAACGCCCGGGGAGGCGTCTCGTGGGCACTCCTGGATATGCCCATGAAACGTGGGCATGCCACCCTCCACCGATCCGGATGCCCACACCAGTTGACCGACCTGAGCCGATCAAAGTTGGTGCGACCCATCCAACGCACAGAAAAGGAAAAATCGGAGAATCTTGGAATTATGGATCATCTGCGGTGGATAGTAAAATTGAGGGTCAAGGGTTGGGATGACGATAGAGAGGTGGATGGAATGAGGAATCGAGGGGATTGGAGCCAAGGAACCAAGTTGACGGGCAGGAGGCTGCGATGGTTCGGCGAATAGCAAACACGGTGATCGGGGGGACGCTCTGGCTGCTGCTTGCGGCGGGGACGGCCGGGGCGACGAGCTGGGCCGACAACCTGTTCTCCGAGAGCATGCACGACTTCGGCCCGGTCCCGCGCGGGGGGAAGGTGCGGCACAACTTCGTCCTGACGAACCGGCTGGCCGAGCCGATCACGATCGTCAACATCCGCGCCTCATGCGGGTGCACTAGCGGCAAGGCGAGCACTTCGCTCGTGCCGCCGGGCCAGCAGACGATCGTTGAGGCCGAGATGGACACGCGGAACTTCGTCGGGGCCAAGGCGACGACGTTGTTCGTGACGCTCGTCACGCCCGGCGGGCAAGAGTCGGAGGTCCGGCTCGGCGTCAACGCGACGATCCTGAGCGACATTGTGCTGAACCCCGGCTCAATCGACTTCGGCGCGGTGGCGCGGGGACAGGCACCGAGCCAGGTCCTGACGATTGACCGCATCGGTGCGCCGAAGTGGCGGGTGCAGCGGATGGTCTCGGCCAGCCGGGTCTTGAACGCCACGCTGGTCGAGGCGAAACGGGATGGCTCGTCGGTCGGTTACGTCCTGACCGTCTCGCTCAAGCCCGAGATGCCGGCGGGGATCGTCCGCGATGAGATCCGACTGTTGACCAACGACCCCGAGACCGCGAGCATCCCGATCCAGGTCACCGCGCTCGTCCGGGGCGAGCTGTCCGCCTCGCCGAGCGTGCTGTCGCTGGGTCGGGTGGCGTCGTCCGGCCCGGTGCAGGGCCGCTTCCTCGTCCGGGCGTCGAAGCCGTTCGCGATTCAGGCTGTCGCCGGGGAGGACGACGGCTTCAAGGTCGAGCCGGGCGAGCCCGGCCGCAAGCCGGCGCACGTCGTCACGATCACCTACAAGCCTGAGGAAGGGACCACGCGCGGAGACCTCCGCCACCTGTTCCGCGTCATTACCGACCTGCCGGGCGAAGGGCCACTGGAGCTGACGGCGACCTTGCACGTCGATTGAATCGCAAGAGTGAAGAGTCATCCGTTTTCCGAGAAAGAATGGCCGGCGAGGCGATCCTTGCCGGCCCTTTCGTTTCTCCAGGGCATTCGTTTCAACTTGGTCGCCGAGCGGAGACGGAGTACAATTATAGGGAGGAGGCACGAGGTCTCCTCCCTTCTCTTGTCCAGTCCGAGGATGATGCCACCATGACGCGAGACGACCGGCCAGGGACGACGGCCCCGGAGGTGGTGGAAGAGGTCGAGGTCCGCGGACACATCGTCGATTCGCTCCTTTTGCCCAAGATCCTCGATCGTATCCTTCAAATGGGGGGCACGTTCGAGATCCGCGAATGCCGGATCGGGGCCCGGCGGGTCGATCCGAGCTACGCGCGGATCGCGATCCGGGCGAGCAGCCCGACCGAGCTCGACGCGATCCTCGGAGATTTGGTGGAGCATGGCGCCACGCCGGTCGATCCCGAAGACGCGCGGATCGTGCCGGCCGACATCGCGGGGGCGTTCCCCGAGGAGTTCTACAGCACGACCAACCAGCGAACCCAGGTCCGCCTGGGAGGCCGCTGGATCGAGGTGGCCGACCAGGAGATGGACTGCGGGATCGCCGTCGATCCATCTTCCGGCACCGCCCGTTGCATGGCGATGGCCGACGTGACGGTCGGCCTGCCGATCGTCGTCGGACACGCGGGCGTGCGGGTCGTGCCGGTCGAGCGACCCCGCGAGACGACACTCTTCGGCTTCATGGCATCCAACGTCTCGAGCGAGAAGCCCAAGGCGATCAGCCTGCGGAGCGTAGCCGAGTCGATGCGAGCCACTTGGGCCGAGGGGAAGAAAGTGCTGCTCGTCGGCGGCCCGGCGATCGTCCACACCGGCTCGGCGCCGCACGTCGCGCGGCTGATCCGCGACGGCTGGGTCCAAACCCTCTTCGCCGGCAACGCCTTGGCCGTCCACGACATCGAGCAGGCCCTCTTCGGCACCAGCCTCGGCGTCTCGCTGACCCACGGCGAGGCGATCGAGCACGGCCACGAGCACCACCTCCGCGCCATCAACACCATCCGAAGGCTCGGCGGCATCCGACACGCGGTTGAAAAAGGCGTGCTCACGTCAGGGATCATGTACGAGTGCATCAAGGCGGGCGTGGACCTGGTCCTCGCCGGCTCAATCCGCGACGACGGCCCCTTGCCCGAGGTGATCACCGATTCGCTCGCCGCGCAGAAGGTGATGCGCCAGGCCATTCGCGGTGTCGGATTCGCGCTGATGATCGCCACGGCGCTCCACTCGATCGCCACCGGCAACCTGCTGCCCGCCTGGGTCAAGGTCGTCTGCGTCGATATCAACCCGGCCACCGTGACCAAACTGGCCGACCGCGGCACGTTCCAGACCGTCGGCCTCGTGACCGACGTCGAGCCGTTCCTGCGCAGCCTGGCCGTTGAGCTGGGCGAGGGATGATTGATGACAAATGGGAAATGGTCAATGACAAATAACAATGGATGGAGACATTTTGGAATTTGCCATCTGCCATTTGACATCTGCCGTTCACCATCCTGAACCGCTCAAACGCACCGCCTCTCCTGACCTTTGCGTCGCGGACCCTTGGCCCATCGTTCCCCCTGAAAGGGAGGCCCGTCGTGGCGAATGCCCCCCACATCCTGATGTGTCCGCCCGACTATTACGGGATCGAGTACGAGATCAATCCATGGATGAACCGCCGGGTGGCGAGCGAACCGTCGGAATCGCGCTGGCAGTGGTGGGCCTTGCACGAGACGCTGCGCGACCTGGGCGTGCAGGTCTCGCTCCTGCTGCCGGTGCCAGGGCTCCCCGACCTGGTCTTCACGGCGAACGCGGGGCTGGTCTATCGGGACGTGTTCATCAGCTCTCGGTTCCGGTTCGGGGTGCGCCAGGGCGAGACGCCCCATTTCGAGCGCTGCGCGCGCGAGCACGGGCTCCGCGTCGTGACCTTGCCGCCGGGCCTGAACTTCGAAGGTGCGGGCGATTCCCTCTTCTGCGGCGAGACGCTGTTCGCCGGCTACCGCTTCCGCAGCGACGCGCGGAGCCACCAGTGGGTCGCCGAGGCGCTCGGCGTCCAGGTCTTGCCGCTCGAACTGGTCGATCCCCGCTTCTACCACCTCGACACCTGCTTCTGTCCTCTGGCCGACGGCGAGGCGATCTATTATCCTGGCTCCTTCGACGACTACGGCCGCTCGGTGCTCCAGGCCCACATCCCGCGCCTGATCGCGGTCTCGGCCGAGGAGGCGGTCTCGTTCAGTTGTAACGCCGTGGTCGTCGGCCGCACGGTGGTTCTCAACGACGGCGCCCCCAAGCTGGCGCGCGCCTTGCAAGCCGAGGGCTACGCGGTCCGCCTCTTGCGGCTGACCGAGTTCATCAAGGCCGGCGGCAGCGCCAAATGCCTGACCCTGCGGCTCGACGGCGAGGAGGCCGCCGCCTGGCGTCACATCGCCGCTGCGGTGGCTTGATTCAGAAGGTTCACCATAAAGGCACAAAGGACACAAAGAATAAAAAATTGGAAAATATCAAACTTTAATTCTTAAATTTTTCTTTGTGTCCTTTGTGCCTTTATGGTGGACCCTCTTCCCTTTCGAGACCGAGATCATGACACAGCTCTACCTGCTTCGCCACGGGATCGCGGTTCAGCGCGGGGCGTCCGATGTGCCGGACGATGAGCGGCCCCTGACGCCCAAGGGGGAGAAGCGGATGCGGCAGATCGGCCGTGGCCTGCGCCGGCTCGGCCTGGACTTCGACAAGATCGCCACGAGCCCGTTGCCCCGCGCCCGGCAGACGGCCGAGATCGTCGCCGACGCGCTCGGGCTGAGCGACCTGCTGGAGGATGCCGATGCCCTCCGCGCCGACCGCAGCCCGGCGGCGATCCGCGACTGGGTTGTCGGCCGTCCCGAATCGAGCCTGATGCTCGTCGGCCACAACCCGAGCCTCTCCGAGCTGGTCGGCCTGCTGGTCGTCGGCGGGCACGCCCCTGACCTCTGCGTTTTGAAGAAGGGGGGATTGGCCGCCCTGAGCGCGCGCCCGGAGGGGGGCTTCCAGATCGACTGGATCGCCACCCCTCGGTTCATCCGGCGTCTCGCTGATCGATGAGAAGAGATGCACCACGAGGGCACGAAGGGCACAAAGAAAACCCCAATTCGAAATCCTAGACTTTCAATTATTTTCTTCTTTGTGCCCTTCGTGCCCTCGTGGTGCATCCACTCAAGGCGAGAGCGACCGGAAGACGGGGACGGGGGCGACGAAGGCCGAGCTCGGGCGCATCGGCGCGGTGCTGGAGAGCTCGCGGGCCATGTTCTGGAACTCGACCTGCGAGCGGATCACCGGCTCGCCCGGGCGCGGGGGGGCGATCCGCGTGTAGGTGCCGTCCGGCTGGAGGACGCGGGCCTTGATGTTGTCCATCAGGATGACGCCGAGGATGCCCTCGACGATCCGGTTCTGGAGTCTCGGGTCCTCGATCGGGAACATGATCTCGACGCGGCGGCGGAAGTTGCGCGGCATCCAGTCGGCCGAAGAGAGGAAGACCTCGGGGGACTCGCCGTTCTGGAAGTAGGTAATCCGTGAGTGCTCCAGGAACTTATCGACGATGCTGATGACTCGGATGTTCTCGGAGACGCCGGGGACGCCGGGGCGGAGGCAGCAGATGCCCCGGACGATGAGGTCGATGCGGACCCCGGCGCGGCTGGCGGCGTAGAGCGCCTCGATGGCGCCCGGATCGACCAGCGAGTTCATCTTGGCGATGATCCGCGCCGGGCGGCCCACCTCGGCGTGGGCGCGCTCGCGATCGATCAGGTGGATCAGCCGGTCGGCCAGATGCATCGGCGCGACGAGCAGCTTCTGCCAGCCGTGCCCCTGCGAGTAGCCGGTCAGCAGGTTGAACAGGGCGCTGGCGTCCTCGCCGAATTCGGGGCGGCAGGTGAAGAAGCTCAGGTCGGTGTAGATCCGCGCGGTGGTCGGGTTGTAGTTGCCGGTCCCCAGATGGACGTAGCGCCGGATGCCGTCGTACTCGCGGCGGACGACCAGCGCGGCCTTGCAATGGGTCTTCAGGCCGACCATGCCGTACACCACGTGCACGCCCGCCTTCTGCAAGGCGCGGGCCTTGAAGATATTGTTCTCCTCGTCGAGCCGGGCCTGGAGCTCGACCAGGGCCGTGACCTGTTTGCCGTTCTCGGCCGCGCGGCCCAGCGCGTTGATGATCCGGTTGTCGTCGGCGGTGCGGTAGAGCGTCTGCTTGATCGCGAGAACCTGCGGGTCCTCGGACGCCTGCTCGATGAACTGCACGACGGCGCCGAAGGACTCGTACGGGTGATGGACGAGGATGTCCTGCTCGCGGATCGCGGCGAAGACGTTGGCGTGGTTGGCCAGTTGCGCGGGCATCTGGGGCTCGAACGGCAGCTCCTTCAGCTCGCGGAATCCCTCGAGCTTGCAGAGCGCGACCAGCGCGGTCAGATCGACGGGGCCGGGGACTTTGTAGACGTCGCGGTCGTCGAGGTCGAGCGCCGGGGCGGTCTGGAGCTGGGCGAGGAAGCCGTCGTCGGCGCGGTCCGAGATCTCGAGCCGGACGGCCGCTCCCCACTTCCGCTGCCGGAGCGTCTCCTGGATGGTGGAAAGCATGCCGCCAATCGAGCTCTTGACTTCGGTCTCCTGGATCGTCAGGTCGCTATTGCGGGTGACGCGGAAGGCGGCGCGGGCGGCGACGCGGAAGCCGCCGAAGAGGGAATCGAGCCGCGGGCCGATCACGTTCTCGAGCAGGACGAACCGGCGCTGGCCGTCCCCCTCGTCGGGCAGAGGGACGAGCCGGCTCAGGACCGACGGGACCTGGAGCACCGCGTAGAGCTGGCGCGGCGGATCTTGGCCCGGCGTCTCGACTCGGAGGATCAGGTTGAGGCTCTTGTTGTGCAGGTGCGGGAACGGGTGCGCCGGGTCGATCGCCAGCGGGGTGAGGACCGGGTACACCTGCAAATCGAAATAATCATCGAGATAGGCGTTCTGCGCGGGGCTCAGGTCCTCGGCGTCGCAGACCTGGATGCCGTGGTTGACCAGTTGGGGGCGGATCTCGGAGCGCCAGGTCTCGTACTGGCGGGCGACGAACTCGTGCGCCCGGCGGGCGATCTCGGTCAATTGCGCCAGCGGGCCCATGCCGTCAGGGGGGGCGTCCTGCGGCTCGAGGTTCTCGTAGAGCTGCGCCTGGAGCCCGGCGACGCGGACCTCGAAGAACTCGTCGAGGTTCGACGCCGAGATCGCCAGGAACCGGAGCCGCTCCAGCAGCGGGTTCGACGGGTCGCGCGCCTCCTCCAGCACCCGCTCGTTGAAGTCGAGCCAGCTCAGCTCGCGGTTGATGAACAGCCCGGGGTCGGGCGGAGTGGGCGTCGCGGGGGTCTGGAGCAAGGCGACGCCGTTGTTCTGAGGATTGGACATGGGAGGACCGCGCCTCGATGACCCGAGGACCGCCGCACCGGCCGCCTCAGGCCGGCGCGGCGGGCTGTTGTTCCAAATCCCGGAGGACGCGCAAGTTGCGGGCGTCGAGGTCTTCGCCGTCCTCGGTCCCCTTGGGCGTCTCCAGGATCATCGGGATTGCCTGGAAGCGGGAGTCATTGACGAGGCAGCGAAACGGCTCCAGGCCGAGGTAGCCCTGACCGATCCCCGCGTGGCGATCGACCCGGCTCCCGCGCTCGCGGCGGCTGTCGTTCAGATGCCAGACCCGGACCCGGCCCAGGCCGACGATCCGGTTCAGCTCATCCATTGTTCCATCGTAACCGGTGCCGGGGTCGAGGGAATAGCCCGCCGCAAAAATATGGCAGGTATCGACGCAAATCCCAAGCCGCGCGGGCTCGGCCACCCGCTCCAGGATCGCCCCGAGGTGCGCAAAGCGATGCCCAAGGCAGGTCCCTTGCCCCGCCGTCGTCTCCAGGTCGATCCGGACGTCCACTCCTCGGGTTCGGCGATGGACCTCGTCGAGCCCGTCGGCGACCCGATCGAGCCCCGCCTCCTCACCCGCTCCCATGTGCGCACCGGGATGCGCCACGAGGTCGGTGATGCCCAGGGCCGCGCAGCGTTCGACCTCAACGGTCATTGCATCGATCGACCTGGCCCAGAGCGCATTGTCGGGGCTGGCCAGGTTGATCAGGTAGGAGTTGTGGGCGATGGGCGCGACGATCCCCGTCGCCGCCAGGGCCGCGCGGAAGGCGGCGACGTGTGCAGCGGTCAGCGTCGGGGCCTTCCACTGGTTGTTGTTTTTCGTGAACAACTGGACGGTCGCGAATCCGACCGCGTGCGCGGCGTGGACCGCCCTCTCGCACCCGCCGGCGATCGACATGTGGGCCCCGAGCTTGACCGGCATCGGTTGGGAGTCCTTTCCGGGGGAGAATCCAAGGGATTTCGCCGATTCCTCATCGTTTGCCAACGGCGACTTGCGGCGCGCGCCGATTTGAAACTAGAATGGAAAAACAGCCCTCGATTGAGAACTCCTCTCGAAAAAAAATCAAGGATAGGCCATGGACTTGCCCATGGGGTTGCTGATCTGGTTGGTGGTTCTGCCGGCCTGCCTGGTCGTCGCTGGGATCATCGTACGGCGTCCCGTGCGCCAGTTCGCCGAGGAGATGCACGTCGATCACGCCCGCGAGCTGTTCCGCCAGCAGCGCGAGTGGCTCGAGGCGCGGTTCCTGGGCGCTCTGGCCAAGGTCGACCCGGCCGAGCGGGTCCGCTGGGAGGAGGCGCACTGGCACGACGAGGTCCTCTGGGCCCGCGACCGCCAGACCCGCCGCCTGCTCGCCCTGATCGGCGTCCACTTCGACGCTGCTCCCTTCGACGACCTGGCCGAGGCCACTCCCCGCCACGCCACCGCCCTGTTCGAGTTCCGCAAGGGCCGCTGGTGCGCCGAGGGAAAGCGGCTTGACGAGATCCGGCCCGACGAGGCCGTCCGCCGCAACCAGCGGTTCGAGCGGGTCGTTACCCATCACCGGCATCGATGAACCATGACAAATGACAGATGACGGATGGCAAATAGCGGAGGCTCATGCCGGTCAACTGGTGTGGGCATCCGGATCGGTGGAGGGTGGGGAGTGCCAACTCCTTCCGTTCCTACCCACGTCTGTGTCACGCGACGTCATGTTTGACCCCCGACGCGACGTCATGTTCTACCCCCTGATGCGACGCGAAGTTTTGC
>JBKOZB010000329.1:0-5343 GCA_046744225.1 Planctomycetota bacterium
CCTACGCCGAATTGTCCCGGATCAACCAGCGTGGCATCCCCTTTGTCACCATCCGCCGCCGCGGCGCCGCGGTCATCCGCCGGTTGCGTGCCCTGCCGCTTCGGGCCTGGCAGCACGCCGTCATCGATACGCCGAAACGCTCTCATCAACGGATTCGCTTCGTGGAGGAGCGGGTCCGACTGCCGGGCTACGAAGGCACGATCCGCCAACTGGCCGTCGATGGTCTGGGACGGGAGCAGCCCACGTGGTTCCTGTCGAACCACCTGGAGGAGACGGCCCGGTCGCTGATCGTTCGTTATGCCGGACGCAACGGTGTGGAGGATGGCCTGGGCAGCAGCGTCAACTTCTTCCCCCTGGACTGCTTGGCCAGCGAGGTGCGGTTGAACGTGGACCGGGATGTGGCATTGACGGTGCTGGCGCCTGGCTGCTACCGCTGGCTGGCGCGGGGCCTGAAGGGCTTGGACCGCTGTGCTCCGAAGCAGGTGTATCGCCAGTGTGTCGAGACCGCCGGGGAGGTGGAGATCCCCGAGGGCCGGGTCGTCGTCAGACTCGATCGCCGGAGCCCTAACCCGATCCTTCGGGAAGCGGCGTTGGACCATCAGTGTCCCTCGGTCCCGTGGCTGAACAACCTCCCGATCACCTTCATCTGCACCTGACGTCCGAAGTCTGACAACTGTGCGATTGTGAGGGACTTTCTCTCCGTGGAAATCCGCGTGCTAGGAGCAAACCAGCTTTCCGGATAGCCTCTGTCCGGTACGGTTGGCCAGTGGGGTGTGGTCCTGCCCAGCGCCGTGACCTGTCATGCGACGGATTCGTTGGCCCCGGCCCTGATCGGCCGGGGCATCTGCGTCGAGGTCACGGCCATGGCCGCGTCGAAATGAGCCAGCCGGGTCAACAGGATCTGGGCGCGAGCGGGCTCGTCCGCGCCCTGTTCGTTTGCTATGCTGCCATCCATGGCTTATTGGCTGTTCAAATCCGAGCCGAATTGCTACTCATTCGCCGACCTGATGGCCGCGCCCGATCGCACGACGGAATGGGACGGGGTGCGGAACTTCCAGGCGCGGAACTTCCTCCGCAAACAGGTCCGTCTCGGCGACGGGGTCCTGTTCTACCACTCGAACGCCGACCCGCCGGCCATCGCAGGCATTGCCGAGGTGGTCCGCGAGGGGCATCCCGACCCGACGGCGTTCGACCCGGACGCCGAGCATTACGACCCCAAGAGCGACCCGGCCAGCCCCACCTGGTTTCAGGTCTCCATCCGGGCCGTGCGACCGATCGATCCGCCGATCGGTCTGCCTCGCCTGCGGACGATCAAGGCCCTGGAAGGGATGGAGTTGCTCCGCAAGGGGAGCCGCCTCTCTGTCCAGCCGGTCAGCGCCGCCGAGTGGGACGCGATCCTCGCCCTGGCGAACTCGAAGACCAAGCCCTGAACCCCCTCGCGGAGCCCTTCCCTCATGGCCAGGATCGAGCACTTCGCCATCTACGCGGCCGATCCCACGGCGCTCAAGGACTTCTACGCGACGTCCTGGGCCTGCGCGTGATCGTCGAGAGCGACGGCCATCCTCCCGGCTACTTCCTGGCCGACGATGCCGTGATGGCCCTGGAGATTATCGCCCGACCGCGTGGCGAGCCGGCCGTGAATCAGCGGTGGGTCTGCCACCTCGCCTTCCAGGTTGACGACGTCTCGGCCACCCGTGCCGCCCTGGAGGCACGTGGGATCGTCTTCGAGACGGAGACCACCGTCGATTCCGACACGATGCGGACCGCCTTCTTCAACGATCCCGAGGGGAATCGCTGCCAGATCGTCTGGCGCAACCCGCCGCTCGTCCCGAAATGACCTCGCTTCGCTCAGGCCGACTTGCTTTCGACCGGGATCTCGCCGCGCCACTCGATCCGGTATTTGTGCTCCGCGGCGAACTTCTCGATCTCCGCCTTCGACTGCGGGATCTCGATGCGGGAGATCTCCCGGTAGGTCCCGCTCCCCGACCGCTTCCACGCGACCTCCTCACCAAACCAGCGGCCGGCGAGGTAATAGACGATCAGACACCTCATGCCTTCGACTCCCAGGACCCATCAGACCGTTCGATCACCAAGATCATAAAAAACCGGTCCCTCCGTGCCAAGCTCTCCTGCTCACGCCCGGCAGGCCAGGAAGAGGGGCCAGAACGCGGCGACGTTCGGCGGGTCGGAGGGGGGCGCCGCTTCGCCGTGTTCGGCGCGCCAGGCCTCCCAGCGCTCGAGCGTCTCGACCTCCAGGAACGCTTCGAGCGCGACCGGTCGCCCCTGCCGGGCCATCCAGGTCACGTGCCGGATGACGATCGCGGGCTCCAGGCCCCGGATCGCGGCGGCCTCCTCGATCGTGAAGCCGCGATCGAGGAGACGCCAGGTCCATTCCTCGGTCGGGACGTACAAGGAGAAGGACGCCGGGGCCTTTGAAGGACGTTCCTCCCGGATTGGAGGGGTCGGCGGGGGCGAAGACGACATCCTCCGAGAGGCGGGCGGAACTAGCGTCTCGGGGGCCGAGGGCGTCGCGCCGATCGCCTCCAGCAAGGCCGTGCCGTAGCGTTCGAGCCGGGCGGGGCCGAGCCCCTTGATGCCGGCCAAGGCCTGGGGCGTCTGGGGACGGCTGCGCACCAGGGCTTCGAGCGTTTGGTTCGAGAAGATGCAGTAGGCCGGCTGCTTCGCCTCGCGGGCCCACTGAGACCTCAAGGACTTGAGCCGGTTCCAGAGCGGGTCGCCTTCCAGCGGCGAGGGCTCGGAGCCGGCCTCGTCTTCCGCCGCCTCCTCGAACGCCGGCGCGATCGTGCGCGGGGGAGGCTCGGCGCGAGGACTCGCGGCCGTCCGCGAGGCCACCCGCTCCAGTCCGCCGTTGCGGACTTTGGCGTAAAGGTAGTCCTGCAGCGACAACGTGAAGTCGAATGGGCCTTTCGAGCGGAGCAAGCCCCACCCTTTCTCGGTCAGGTTGACGATCGGTCGGAAACGGTCAACCTCCGAGCATTCGATCAGTCCGGCCCGATCCAGGGCGTCAAGGGCCTGGACCAGTTCTCCTTGCGTGAATTCAGTCAGGATGCCGAACGTGCTGAGACGCTTCAGTCCCAGCCGCTCCATCCTCTCCGAGCCCGACCCGGTCAGCATCTGGGCGATGACGAGCTTGCCGACCCGCCTCTTGGTTCGGGCGACCCCCGAGAGGATTTTCAGGATCACCTCGTGCCCAGCGGCCGTGTCGATTACCCCGCCCTGGGAGGCTGGCGACAATACAGTGGTCGGGCCGCAGTTGTCGCAATGGCCGCAATGGAGCTGGGCCGCCTGGATGTCGCCGAAATAGCCGAGGAGGAACGAGCGGCGGCACTGGTTTGTTCGCGAATAATTGATCATCCGTTCGAGCTTGTCGTACTCGCGCCGTTTCCGCTCCTCCAGCGCGGCGAAGTCGATGCCGAGGTCGCGGGACCGTTTCGTCCGGTCGATCACGCGGACGGCGTTGCCCCGGAACGGCGGCACGTAGTCGATCGGCAGCTCGGCGACCAGGGCCTTCAAGGCCCGGTTCAGGGCCGTGCGCTCCAGGCCTAGGGCGGAGGCGAACTCGTCGGGGTAAAAGTAGATTGGCTCGCCGAACCGGCGGTTGACCAGCCCTTCCAGGCCGATCAGGACGACGCGCTGGATGTGCGCCTGCGGGCCGAGCCGATCGACCAGGCTGGGCTCGTCCCCCTCGGCGTTGATCCGGACAATCGCCATGTTCTCGCGGGGGAGGAACTTCTCGATCGCGCCGGCCGATTCGAGAATCTTCAGGGCCGTGCCGATGGCCGCCTCGTTCAGCTCGATCCCGGCCCGCTCCTTGATCTCGGCCTGGGTCAGCTCGATCGGGTCGGCCTCCTGGTCGCGGAGGAACTCGTAGATCCGGTAGACCATCGAGGACGGGGGATACTCGTTCTCGATGAAGAGCTCCTGGAGCTTCCGGTCGCCGTAGGCGAAGAGCAGGAGGCAATGGGCGGGCTGGCCGTCGCGGCCGGCGCGGCCGGCCTCCTGGTAGTACGCTTCGAGGGTGCCCGGCATGTTGAAGTGGATGACCGAGCGGATATCGGCTTTATCGACCCCCATGCCGAAAGCGTTGGTGGCGACGACGATCTCGGCCTCGCCCGACATGAATCGCTCTTGCGCGGCGGTGCGCTCCTCGCGGGTCAGGCCGGCGTGGTAGACAACGGCCGATCGGCGCAGCGCGCGTTCGAGGTGCTGGCCGATCATCTCGCACCGCGCCCGGCTCGACGCATAGATGATCGCCGGACCGGGGTTCTGGTCGAGCGCCTCGGCGACGGCGGCCAGCTTGTCGGCGTCGCGGCGGGCCTCGACGACCGCGTAGGACAGGTTCGGGCGGTCGAACCCGGTGACGAACTGCGCCGGGTCGCGGAGGTCGAGCTGGTCGGCGATGTCGCGGCGGACGAGGTCGGTGGCGGTGGCGGTCAGGGCAATGCAGGCGGGGGAGCCGAGCTTGCGCCGGGCCAGGCCGATCTTGGCGTAATCGGGTCGGAAGTCGTGGCCCCATTCACTGATGCAGTGGGCCTCGTCCACGGCCAGGAGGACCGGCCGGACCCGGGTCATCGCCTCAACGAACCGGGCGCTGCGGAACCGCTCGGGGGCGACGTAGACGAGGTCGTACCGCCCGAGCTCGATTTCGAGAATGCGGGCGTGTTGCTCGGCCGGGTCGAGCGTGCTATTCAGCAGGGTGGCGCGGATGCCCCGTTGCGTGAGGACATCGACCTGGTTCTTCATCAGGGCGATCAAGGGGCTGACGACCAGGGCCAGCCCCGGCAAGAGAAGCGCCGGCAACTGATAACAGAGGCTCTTGCCGCCGCCCGTCGGCATGACGCAGAGGACGTCGCGCCCTTGCAGGATGTTCTCGATGACCTCGCGTTGACCCGGCCGGAACCGCTCCAGGCCGAACCGCTCGCGAAGCGTCTGTTCCAGGTCGATCGCGCGGCCGGTCAGGCTCATGGACGACGGTTCCCCCCACCAGAACCCTCTCATTATAAGACGAAATACCGGCCGCCGCGAGTCTCTACACGGCCGAGCGGTCCTGGCGTGGCAAGGGGATTGGACCAGGGAACCAGGGCGCGAGCCGAGTTCGCTTCGTTCGGCGCGAGAAAACTCATCCATTGACTTCCGACGGGTTCGCGGCTTCTCCCGACTTGACAAAGAACACGGAGGCGCAACGCCTCGAATTTCATCATCGGGGCCAGCCCCTCGATCTGTCCTGGTTTTTTCCGGGCCGGCCGCGATGGTAGGATGAGATGACAGCTTAAGACAATGTGGCTTTATGACTTGGAATTGGGATCGAAGACCATCGTCGCC
>JBKOZB010000298.1:0-8192 GCA_046744225.1 Planctomycetota bacterium
CGCCACCCCTGAGCGGGCCGACAACGCGCACACGCAGCTCGATTACTTGATCGGCCCGATCGTCTACCGCCGCGAAATCACGCAGTTGCGCGGGCGGTTTCTGGCCGACTACCAGGTGATGACCCTCTACGTGAACCTGACCGACCAGGAGCGGTTCGAATACGAGCATGCCCGCGAGGTCTACCGTACGTTCCTCCAGGATACTGGCATCGACATGCGTCAGCCGAACGCCTGGAGCCAGTTCCTCTTCACCGCGCACCGCTCGCCGGAGGGGCGGCAAGCCTATCTCGCCTACCGCCGACAGCGCGAACTGGCGCTGGCCGCCCCCGCGAAGCTGAGCCTGCTGGGCAGGCTGCTCGACCGGCACAACGGCGACCGGATCTTGATCTTCACGCATGACAATGCCACCGTTTACAAGATCGCGCGGCAGTTCCTCGTCCCCGTCATCACCCACCAGACCAAGACCAAGGAGCGCCGCGAGGTCTTGCTCCGGTTCAACGCGGGGACGTTCCCGATCGTCGCAACCTCGCGGGTGTTGAACGAAGGCGTCAACGTCCCCGAGGCGAACGTCGCGATCATCCTCTCCGGCACGGGCTCCGTCCGCGAGCACGTCCAGCGCCTTGGCCGCATCCTCCGCAAATCGGGCGACAAGGAGGCGATCCTCTACGAAGTCATCACCCGGGGGACCGTCGAGGAGTTCACCTCGAACCGCCGCCGGCAGCACAGCGCCTACGGCGGCGATTGACCCATCGCGAACGGGAACATCGCGGGCCGCCGCACGGGGCGCAGACCAATGACCTTGCCAAAGATTCCGAAGCCACCGAGCCCGCTATGCTGACCGGCAACCTCGTCCGCGTGAAGACGACCTCGAAGCGGCGGATCATCCCGCTCTACCTGCACCGCGACAGCCCGCAGTGGCTCGAGGTCGCCGAGAGCCTGCTGATGATCTTCCGCGAGGGGGTCGGCATGACCCGCGGCGAGATCGAGACCGAGATCGACGAACTGGTCGGCGAGGGGTTGGCCACCCTGGCGCATCGCGGGCTTGCGAAGGTCCTGGAGGACCGCGCCGAGTTCGAGGTCGTCGCCGATATCCCCCCCGAGACGGTCCGCAACGAAGTCTTTACCGCGGCGGCCGAGCAACGCCGGGCGCTCCATGCCGCCGGCCAACGCGCGCCGTTCCGGCGCGACGCCGTCTTGAAGGCCGTCGCCGACGCGCTGAACCTGGAGCCGGAGAAGGTCGCCGCCGCGCTCTTCGCCGACCTGAAGGACGAGAATCGCCTGCTCAAGTTCGAGGACCTGACCGCCCAGCGGCTGATCGACCGCTACAACGTCGCCCTCGCGCAAGCGGTCCTGCTCCGCTCGGTGCTGGTGACGGCCGAGGTCCGTGGCGAGAGGCCCGCGCGCTACCGGCAGCTCTTCCGCCAACTCAAGTTCCACCGCTTGCTCTACCGCGTTGAGGGGACCATGAGCGAGGGCTACCTCTTTCACATCGACGGCCCCCTGAGCCTCTTCAGCGCGACCAACAAGTACGGCCTGCAAATGGCGCTGTTCTTGCCCACGCTCTTACTCTGCCGCGACTTCCGGCTCGATGCCGAGCTGCGCTGGGGGCCGAAGCGCGAGCCGAGGACGTTCCACCTGGAGGCGCGCGACGGCCTGGTCTCGCACGCGGCCGACACCGGCACGTACGTCCCGGCCGAGGTGGGGGCATTCGTCGAGCGTTTCCGCCAGGTCGCCCCGGCCTGGGAGGTGACCGAATCGACCGACGTCCTGGAGCTGGGCCGCGAGGGGGTTTGGGTCCCCGACTTCCGGTTCGTCCACAAGGCGACCGGCCTCGACGTCTTCGTCGAGGTCCTCGGTTTCTGGAAGCGTTCGAGCCTCGAACGGCTGCTCCGGCTCCTGCCGCGCTTCGGTCCTCCACGCTACCTGCTGGCGATCTCGGACCGGCTGAAGGTGGACGAGGGAACCTTGAGCGACCTGCCGGGCCCGGTCCTCCGCTTCAAGGAGATCCCCAACGCCGGCGAGATGGCGGCGCTGCTTGACGGCTTTCTTCCGTCGTCTCGCGGGCTGGCGCTCGGCTGAACTGTACATCCCGGATGGACTTCCATGACAGGATACGAACCAAGGCAGTTCTGGCGGGACGTCTTCGCGATCGAGCAGTCGGAGTCGCCGTCCGTCCTGGCGCGGGTGGCGGAGTTCGGCCTGTTCGCCTTGATCGTCTACCTGATCAACTATCATACCCCGCTGGATCTGGGGATCGACGTCGCGCCCTACGAGGTCGCGGGCGTGGCGCTGGGCTTGCTGCTCGTGCTGCGGACCAACTCGGGCTACGACCGCTGGTGGGAGGCGCGGCGGCTCTGGGGGGGCATCGTCAACCAGTGCCGCAACCTGGCGATCGAGGCGATAGCGTACGGCCCGGCTGACCCGCAATGGCGGGCGCAGGTGATTCGCTGGACGGCCGCGCTGGAGCACGTCTGCCGCCGCAGCCTGCGCGGCGAGCGCGATCTGCCCGAGGTCGCCGCCCTGCTCGGCGAGGCTGACGCCCACCGGATCGCCCGCGCCGAGCATATGCCCAGCTTCGTCAGCGCCCGGCTCGCCGAGCTGTTGCGCCAGGGACGCGACGAGCTAGGGATGGACCCGTTCGCGTTCCTCCAGGTCGATCGCGAGCGCGCCACCTTGATCGACCATCTCGGCGGCTGCGAGCGCATCCTCGCCACGCCCCTGCCGCGCATCTACGCGATCCACATCCGGCGGTTCATCTTCCTCTACCTCGCGACGCTCCCCTTCGCGATGCTCAACAAGATCGGCTGGATGACGCCGCTGGTCACGGTCGTGGTCGCGTACGTCATCCTGTCGCTAGACCAGATCGGGGTCGAGTTGCAGAATCCGTTCGACAAGAAGAACATGGGGCATCTCCCCCTCGACGAGCTGACCGCGAAGATCGAGGTCAACCTGCGGGCTCTGCTGGCGGCCGAGCCTACCGTGTCGGCCTCGGCCTCGGGCGCCGGCCACGCCGCCTTGACGGACCGGGGCGCCGGCAGCTAAAGTCTTACGCAATCGGCTGTTGGACACGAGACGACGGGAACCGGAAGGAAAGGTATCCCGACCTGCATGAGCTGCGAGAAGACCCTCGAGCGCATCCTCGATGGCGGGATCGTGGCGGTCGTCCGCCGCTTCTGGGGACAGGCGTGAGCGCCCCGGAGCAAGGCGAAACCGCTATCGACCCGTCAATGCCTGAAAACCGAAACCATGCCTTCGACCGCTTCGCCGATCCTTGCCGTGTGGCTCGCTGTTGCCTTTCTGACGATCATCCCCGTCCGGTTCCATGCCGGCGCGATTCGTCCGGCCGACCTGGCCGCCTCGCGGTTCGCGTATCCCGTCGTCGCTGGGGCGATTGGGCTGGCCTTGGCCGCGCTCAGCTTGGGGCTCGACCACCTGGGCGCCACCCCGGCGCTGGCCGCGTTCCTCCTGATCGCCGCCGGAATCGCGATCACCGGCGGCCTGCATCTCGACGGCCTGACCGACACCGCCGACGGCCTCTTCCTCGGCGGTGGCCCCGATCGCCGGCTCGCCGTGATGCGTGACCCGCACATCGGCAGCTTCGGCGTCCTGGCGCTCGTCCTGGCGATCCTGGGAAAATACGCGGCCCTGAGCGGCCTGTCGGGACGGAGCCGGGCGCTGGCCATCCTCGCCGCGGTGACCGTGAGCCGGACCTTGATCCTCGTCGCGGCCGGCTCGGCGTCTTACGCCCGCCGCGAGGGGACCGGTCGCTTCCTCGTCGAGGCCACCACGCCCCGTGATGCTCTGGGTGCGGCCGCGCTGGTGCTCGCCCTCGGCCTGGCCTTCGCCCGGCTCCCCGGTCTCGTCGCCAGCGGCGCGGTCCTGGGGCTCGCCTGGGCCTTCACGCGCCTCGCCAACAGGCGGCTCGGCGGGATCACGGGCGACATCCTGGGGGCCCTGGTCGAGATAGGAGAACTCACCTTCCTGGTGGTCCTGGCCATCGCTTGACGGGGGCAACCGCATCGGCCCTACAATCCGAACCTTCGGTCGATTCATTTCAAGCCGATTGCGAGTCGGGGTCGATAACCTCCCCATAAGCCCCGTGATGCGCCCTGAGTTTCGGGGCGGCTCGGGTTCGGTTTGAGGCGGGAGAGGCTCGTTCATGGGCGAGACGATCCTGGTGCTGGGTGGGACGCGGTCGGGCAAGAGCCGGCTGGCCGAGCGCCTGGCCGGCGAGCGCGAGCCGGTGACGCTCGTGGCGACCGCGACCCTCGATCCGTCCGACGCGGAGATGTCGGCGCGGATCGCGCGGCACCGGGCGGAGCGGCCGGCGAGCTGGACCACGGTGGAAGCCCCACGCGACCTGGAGGGCGTCCTCCCTGGGCTGGCGGCCCGCGAGGGATCGGTGGTGATCGACTGCGTGACCCTCTGGATCAGCAACCTGATGCTCGGCCAGGGCGAGGGCGAGCCGCTAAAGGACGAAGCGATCCTGGCGGCGGTGGACCGGGCGGCCCAGGCGGCCCGGGGACAGGCGCGGGTCATCTGGGTCTCGAACGAGGTAGGCTCCGGGATCATCCCGATCAATCCCCTGGCGCGCCGATTCGCCGACCTTCAAGGGTGGGCCAACCAGCGGCTCGCGGCGGCGTGCGACTCGGTCTTCCTGTGCGTCGCGGGGCTTTCGGTCCGGCTGAAGTGATTCGGACTCTCGATCTCAGATCTCGAATGTCCAATCTCGAATTCCGAATCTCTACTTCCAAATCCTCAAGCGATTAATTTCATGACTGCGAGCGGAACCTCAAGCAGTTGATCGTCTTTGGAACAGCCTCCCGGTGAAGGGGCGCGGGACCAGGGGGGCCGGGCCCCACCTGGGGACGAGGCGGGGATCGGATTCGAGGAGGACTCACGTGACGCCGAGCGGGCTTCGGGTGCGATTGGCGACCTTCGGGCTGGGCCTAGGCCTGGCCTTGGGGTTCGCCGCGCCCGCCTCGCCGGCCCCTCCTCCCTCGGCACCCCGGGCGACCCGGCCGACGATTTATCACAAGAGCCGCTCGTTCCGCATCCCATTCAACGTCGATCCAGCCGACCGCCCTCGGCTCCGCGAGGTGCAGCTCTGGGTCTCGGACGACTCGGGGTTCACCTGGAAGACGGTTAGCCGGACGACCCCCGACCGCCCCTCGTTCACGTTCCGGGCAGCGCGGGATGCCGAATACTGGTTCGCCGTGCGGACGCTCGACACGACGGGCAAGCTCTACCCGGGCGAGGACGAGCAGGTCGAGCCGAGCATGAAGGTGGTCGTGGACACGAAGGAGCCGTTCGTGAGCCTGGAGCCCGACGGCCGGCGCGGCAGCGTCGCCTCGGTCCGCTGGGAGGTCCGCGACGAGCACCTCGACCTCTCGACCCTCGTGCTGAAGTATCAGGTCGAGGGGGCGCGCGACTGGCGGCAGGTGCCGATCCGCCAGCGTCGGCTGATCGGCAGCGAGTCCTGGGACGCCGGGACCGCCGAACCGCTCAAGATCCACGCCGAGGTCGCCGACAAGGCCGGCAACAAGGCCGAGACCGAGATCACGCTCCCCGAGGGAGTGCCGGCCAACCCGGCGCTCTCGTCGAACGAGAGCGAGTTCTCCGCCCCGCCGCCGATCGCGCGGATTGCCTCCGGCCCGAACTTCCCCGCGCCGGACGACCCCGCGCCAGGCCAGGGCGGGTCCGACGTGTTCGGCTCGCCCCCCGTGGCGAACGCGGGCCGCCCCGCGGGCAACGCGCCGGAGTTCGATCCCGACGCCTTCGCCGGCATGGGGAACGGTGGCGCGAGTCCCGCGCCGGGGCCGAACGCGGAGGCTGCGGCCGCGCCGGCGCCGGCGCCCGCACCGGGACCGGCTGCGGCGGCTGGAGGCGGCCGGACCCTGCTCGTCCCGAGCCCTCAGTTTGCGCTCCAGTACGCCGTCGATGATGCCGGCCCGAACGGCCCGGCGATCGTCGAGCTCTGGGTCACGCAGGACGGCGGGCGCACCTGGATCCGCCGGGGCGAGGACCCGGACCGCACCTCGCCCTTCGTTGTCGATCTGGGCGGCGAAGGGACGTTCGGCCTGGCCCTGGTCGCGCGCGGCGCCTCGGGACTGGGCGATCAGCCCCCCGCGCCCAGCGACCCGCCCCAGATGTGGGTCGAGGTGGATGGCACGCCGCCACACGTCCAGCTCAACCCACCCCAGGTCGGCCACGGGGTGCACCTCGGCAAGGTCGCGATCACCTGGCGCGCCACCGACTTGCACCTTGGCCCCCAGCCGGTCATCATCTCCTGGCGCCCCGCCGATCAGCCCAACGCCCGCTGGCAGCCGATCACCGATCGGATCGAGAACACCGGCAAGTTCATCTGGACGGTCCCGCCGAACGTCCCGCCGAGGTTCCACATCCGTATCGACGTCGTCGACTCGGTCGGCAACCGTGGCTCGGCCGAGACGACTGACATGGGCCCGATCGTCGTCGATCGGGCCCGCCCGCGCAGCCGCATCCTCGGCCTCGACCCGAATATGCGCACCGGATCGAACACCAACCCCGCCGCCCGGCCACTCAGGTAGGACGATGGTTGATGGCAGAGGACGAATGGCAAATGACAAATAACAAAAATGTGAGAGAACGCGAATGAGAGAGGGGAGATGGAATCGAGGGACCTCTGTCACCTCCCCTCTTTTCCTTTGTCATCTGTCCTCTGCCATCTGTCATCCGCCATTTGTCATTTCTCAGGCCGCCGGACCGAGCAGGTCCTTGACGGCATCGCGCTCGGCGATCAGCTCGGCGGCGGAGGCGTCGAGCCGCTTGCGGGCGTCGTTGTCGATCGGCAGGTCGGGGACGATCGACCAGGATCGGCCGTCGGTGGTGAAGAGTGGAAAGCTGTAGATCAGGCCGGCGGGGATGCCATAGCTGCCGTCGGAGACGACTCCGGCGCTGAACCATTGATCCTTGTGGGTCGGGAACGCAGCCGAGTGAACGCTGTCGATCGCCGCGTTCGCGGCCGAGGCGGCCGACGACGCGCCTCGGGCCTTGATCACCGCGCTGCCGCGCTTGGCCACTGTCGGGATGAACGTCTCGGTGAACCAGGTGTGGTCGGTGATGACGTCAGTCGCCGGCACACCGCCGATCCGTGCGTTCTTGTAGTCGGGGTATTGCGTATCGCTGTGGTTGCCCCAGATCGTCATCCGGGTCACCACGCTGACCGGCACGCCCGCCTTGCGCGCGAGCTGTGCCTTGGCGCGGTTCTCGTCGATCCGGGTCATGGCGAACCAGCGCTCGGCCGGGACCTTCGGCGCGTGCGATTTGGCGATCAGGCAGTTGGTGTTGCACGGGTTGGCGACGGTCAGGACGCGGACGTTCGGCCCGGCGACCTCGTTGATCGCCTTGCCCTGGCCGGTGAAGATCGGCCCGTTGGCGCGGATCAGGTCGGCGCGGCTCATGCCGTCCTTGCGCGGGAGGCCGCCGACGAGGATCACCCAGTCGGCCCCCTCGAACGCCTGCTCGGCCTTGTCCGTCGCCTTGGCGTCGGCCAGGAGCGGGAAGGCGCAGTCCTCCAGCTCCATCAGGGTGCCGTTCAAGGCCGGCAGGACCGGGGTGATTTCCAACAGTTGCAGCGCGACCGGCTGATTCGGGCCGAACAGGCCCCCCGAGGCGATCCGGAAGATCAGGGCGTAGCCGATCTGGCCACCGGCCCCGGTCACGGCGATGCGAAGAGGCTGAGTCATGGTAGTGCAACTCCTTCGAGAACAGGGGGTACGGTTTGTCGCATCCTCTCAGGCGAAGATCAGTGTGCCGGGGCTTCCTTGGCGGCGGCGGGCCGGGGCGACGCCTTGAGTTTGGCCTGCATCAGCGCCATCTCGTGGGGCAGGTGCCGCGCCCCGGCCAGCAGGACCATCCCCGAAAGCAACAACGCCGGCACGACCACGAGCAGCCCGGCGACGATGTTCTCGGGCGGGTGGCCGGCAACCTGCGTCGGGCCGGCGTCGATCGAGAGCAAGGCTCGGCCGATCGTGCTGGCCATCGTTTCCGCGTCGCCGAACAGGTCGGCCGCCTTGCCGATCAGCCAGGGGGACCAGATGTCGCCCAGGAAGTGGATCGCGAAGATCGCGATGGCGTACGCCGCCGCGCGGAGGTTCGGCTGCACGACGTTGGCGATGATCGCGTTGCACGGCCCGGTGTTGATGAACATC
>JBKOZB010000259.1:0-6082 GCA_046744225.1 Planctomycetota bacterium
CGGCTCCGGGCGATCGACCTGAGCCAGGACACCGGCAGCGCGGTCTGGCTCTCGACCCTCGAATGGCGCTACCCGCTCTGGCGCAACGTCGACATCGACACGCTCGACCACGTCGTCGGCTTCCGCAACCTCCTGGGCGCGCTCTTCTACGATGTCGGCCAGTCGTTCTTCCTGGGCCGCGGGAACCCGGTCGTCCACGGCGTCGGCGTCGGCCTGCGGATCGACACCGCGCTGTTCGCCTTCCTCGAACGCGCCACGCTCCGGATCGACCTGGCCCAGCCCATCGGCCTCGGCTCGAAGTACGGGCCGGTCCTCTGGTTTGGGCTGAACCAGGTCTTCTAAAGCGCGGCCGATTCCTTCGCGTTCGCGGGCAGGAGGTCGCGGACGGCCTTGGCCTCGGCGACGAGGGCGTCGGCCTCAGCGGCGCGGTCGGACTGGCGGAGCAGGGCGGCGGAGTGGTCGAGGACCTCGGCGGAGTCGGGATGGTCGGCCGGATCGTCATTTCCCCTCGATCCTCACTCCCGACGCCTTGAGCGCGTCCAACTGGCTCGACCGGTTAGCCTCGGAGAGGGGGTTCCCGGCCAGGTAGACCCGCAGGAACGGGTCATGCGCTTGGGGCCCTCGGCATCGGCTTTCATCAGATTGACCAGGGGTGTCTATCAGACCCAGATCAGAGAAAATTGCCGTTGACAAAATGATTGTTTCGACGAATATTAGGCGCAACAACGAAAGGGCGGAGGACTGGTGGCACGACGAACCCTTCAGGATGAGATCAAGAAGCGGAACCCGTTCGACTCGCCCGAGGAGGAGGCGACACTGAACCTGGCGCGGACGGCCGACCGGCTCTTCGCGGAGGGCGCCCGGCTCCTCAAGGAGCACGGGATCACCGGCTCGCAGTACAACGTCCTGCGCATCCTCAGGGGCGAGGGCAAGGCGCTGCCGTGCCTGGAGATCGCCTCCCGGATGATCACGCAACTGCCCGACATTACCCGGCTGGTCGATCGGCTCGAAGCGGCCGGGCTGGTTGTGCGGTCGCGAACGCCCGAGGACCGCCGCGTCGTCCTGATCCGGATCACCGACGCCGGGCTCCGCCTCCTTGGCCAGCTCGACGAGCCGATCAAGGAGATGCACCGGCGGCAACTCGGCCACCTGACGCGCGAGGAACTGGCCGAGCTGAACCGGCTTTTGGTCAAGGCTCGAAACCCCGAGAGTCCGGCTGCGCGGCTGGACTCCGACAACGCGGATCGCTGATTGGCTCTCCGAGCCCGCGCGACTCCCCGGGGCCGGGAGTGCGCGATCCCCAAGGCCCCGCAATGAGGTGCCCGATGACTTGGCGGAAACTCGTGCTCGCGGCGACGGTCGTCTCCGGTTCCTGGCTCTCAGCGACTCTGGCCAAGGCGGCGGATTCTTATCAGGCCGACACGACCCATTCCAGCGTCATCTTCCGTGTCAAGCACATGAACACAAGCTATGCCTGGGGCCGTTTCAACGACCTCACCGGCTCGTTCGTCCTGGACGACCAGGACCCGGCGCAGAGCCAGTTCGAATTCCAGGTCGAGGTCGCGAGCATCGACACCGGCCAAGCGAAGCGCGATCAGCACCTCAAGAGCCCCGACTTCTTCAACGCCGTGCAGTTCCCGACGATCGCCTTCAAGAGCAAGACGGTCGCCTCGGCCGGCCCCAGCGCGTTCGAGGTCACGGGTGACCTGATCCTGCATGGGGTCACGCGGCCGTTGACGCTGAAGGTCGTGCGGACCGGGGCGGGGATGGGCCCGACGGGCAAGCCGATCGCCGGCATCGAGACGAGCTTCGCCATCCGTCGGAGCGACTTCCAGATGACGAAGATGGTGGGCCCGGTCAGCGACGGCGTCTGGGTCAACGTGAGCGTCGAGGGCGTGAAACAGTGAGTGGACTGGAGGCCCGGTGGAGGGTGAACTCGGGGCCGGCACGACCCCTCTCCCGGGCCTCGACCTCTTTGGCGGAGGAGCGCGATGTTCGTGTTCCAATCGCTCCTGTTCGGACTGGCCTTACCCCTGATCGTCGCGAGGGTGGTGCTCGCTTTGGCGATGGTGGTCGCAAGAAAACGAGGAGCACCGGCGGAGGGCGTCCGCTGGGGCGTCGTGTTGGGAGTCGGGGCGGGCGACCTCGTACTCCACCTGGGGCCGGCCTGGCGGCCGGCCTTCCCGCCGATCGACGTGATCGACCGCACGCCCTGGCTCGCCCTGGCGGCCACGATCTTCGCCCTGCTCGCTCCGGGCGCGGCCTGGGTGCGCCGGGGGGGCCTTGTCCTGCTCGCGGCGCTCGTGTTCGTGGTAATCCTCGGGCCGGTCCTCCCCGAGACCTCCAGCACGCGAGCCGGCCTCGCATGGCTGGGCCTCGTGGGAGCCGTCGTGCTCGTCGCCTGGGCGCACCTGGAGGCGCTAGGCAAGCGGGTCGAAGGTGCGGCGCTGATCTGGCCGCTGCTGGTCGTCGCGGGCGGGACGAGCGTCGTCCTCCTCGTGTCGGGGAGCGTCGTCCTGAGCCAGCTCGGCCTGGCGCTGACGGCAGCCCTGGCGGCGCCCGTGGGCGCGTCCTTGGGAGTGGCGCTCGGTCGCTCGACCCTGGGCATCATCCCCGTCGTCCTGACGGTCTTGACCGCCCTCGTGCTCAACGGCCACGTCTACGCCGGGTTGCCGACCTCGAGCGCCTTGCTCCTGGCCGCGGCCCCCGCGGGCGCCTGGGCGGCTCGGCGCGGCCCGGCGCGACGCGGGGCGCCGTGGCTGGCGACGCTCCTGGCCGTCGTCGCCACGCTCGTCCCGATCGGCGCGGCTTTGGGGTTCGCCCTGGCGGCGTCGCCGTCGTACGAATATTGATCGAGGTGGCAGATGCAAGATGGCAGATAACAAAATAGAAGGAATTCTTTTCTCTTTCAAATTTGACATTTGGTATCTCGCATTTCCCATAAAAAACCCCTCGTGTTCGTGTCGCGAGGGGTTTTCGTTTCGGACGTTCGGACGGCCGGGCTCAGGCCCCGCCGCCCTGGTTCTCGGGGTTGGGCTGGCCACCCATGCTGAAGAGCGGCCCGCCGCCGCCGAGGCCGCCCTTGAGCTCCTTCGGTTCGCGGGATTCGGGCCGGGCGGGGGAGGGCTCGGAGGTGTTGTCGAGCTCGTCACTCTCCTCCTCGGGCTTGTTCCAATGGGCTTTCTTGCGCGACAGGCCGATCTTGCGCTCGCCGCGATCGACGCGAAGGATCTTCACCTCGATCTCGTCGCCGACCTTGACGACCTCCTCGGGGCTGTCGACCTTGTGGTCGGCCAGCTCGGAGATGTGCAAGAGGCCCTCCAGGCCCGGCTCGAGCTCGACGAAGACGCCGAAGTTGGTCAGCTTCGTGACCTTCCCCTTGACGACGTCACCCGGCTCGTAGCGGTTGGGGATATCGGTCTCCCACGGGTCCTCGCGGAGCTGCTTCAAGCCCAGGGCGATCCGCTTCCGCTCCTGATCGACGTTGAGCACCTGGCAGGTGACGCGTTGGCCCTTCTCGAGGACCTCGTTGGGGTGGCCGATCTTGCGGGTCCAGCTCATGTCGGAGATGTGCAGGAGGCCGTCGATCCCCTCCTCGATCTCGATGAAGGCGCCGTAGTTGGTCAGGTTGCGGACCGTCCCCTCGATCATGGTCCCCGGCGGGTACTTGCTGGCGACCTGGTCCCAGGGGTTGGTCTGCGTCTGCTTCATGCCCAGGGAGATCTCCTGCTTCTCCTTGTTGATGCCGAGGACGACGACCTCGATCTTGTCGCCGATCTGGACCAGTTCGCTCGGGTGGTTGATCCGCTTGGTCCAGCTCATCTCGGAGATGTGCACCAGGCCCTCGATGCCCTCTTCGAGCTTGACGAAGGCGCCGTAGCTCATCACGTTGACGACCTCACCCATGACGCGAGTGCCGACCGGGTACTTCTCGGCGACGTTCTCCCACGGGCTGGCCGACTTCTGCTTCAGTCCCAGCGCGATCTTCTCGCGGTCCTTGTCCACGTGCAGGACCATCACCTCGATCTGGTCGTCGATCTTGATCATGTCGCTGGGATGGTTGATGCGGCCCCAGCTCATGTCGGTGATGTGCAGGAGGCCGTCGATGCCGCCGAGGTCCACAAACGCGCCGAAGTCGGCGATGTTCTTGACCGTGCCCACGCGGACCTGCCCGGGCTCGATCTCGGCCAGGAGCTTCTTCTTCTGCTCCTCGCGGGTGATCTCGATCAGCTTGCGGCGGCTGACGACGATGTTGCGCCGGCCCTCGTCGATCTTCAGGATCATGCACTCGATGTCCTGGTCGATGTAGTCGGCGATGTCGGAGGGACGGCGGATGTCGACCTGGCTGGCGGGCAGGAAGACGTTGACGCCGATGTCGACGAGCAGGCCCCCCTTGATCTTGCGGGTGACCTTTCCCTTGACCACGTCGCCCTCGTGGTACTTGGAGATGACCATCTCCCAGGCGCGCATCCGGTGCGCCTTCTTGCGCGACAGGACGATCTCGCCAGTCTCGTCCTCCATCCCTTCAAGGAGGACCTCGACGTGATCGCCGGGCTGCGGCGGCGGCTCGTCCTCCCACTCGTTGAGCGGGACGAGCCCTTCCGACTTGTAGCCGACATCGACGACCACCTGGTCGCCGACGATTTCGATGACCTTGCCCGAGACGATACCGCCGATCTCGAAGCTCTGGCCCTCGCCACCGAGGTATCGGTCGAGTTCGCTGGACTCGCCGTCGCCCGTGACCACGGCGGTCAGCTCATCGTCGCTGATGTCGAATTCGCGAAGCAGGTTGCGATCTACCATGATTGTTTGTAGGAATCCCATCCCGGGAGCGATCCCGGGGACGCCGGGCAAGACGCCGAGAAGGAGCGATTTGGTCCGAATCGCGGGCCTTCGACGACTCGCTCCCGCAGGCCGTTCCGGTACGGGACGGAGCCGCCGGCCGCCGAGGCAAAAAAGAGGCACAGGGAAAAAAACCCACCCCTCCACGCAAGGGGTGAGCTGACACAATCAGCTATTATAGAACGAATCGCCGCAAGGACAACGGCGGCCTTGCGGATTTCGAGGCTTTTCGCCGGTCGGTCGGCCTTGACCCCTCGGGAACGAGGAGATAGCCTGCCCGCGCGTTTGTTGGGGCGGGTCCTCCAGGACACGAGTTCCAGCGAGGCGAACGATGCGACGGATCGCACTGACGGCCGCGGTGCTTGTCATGGTTTCTCCCGGCTGCACGACGGTCGCGCCAATCGCGGGGACCGTGCTGGGGGGCGGAAGCTCGGGCTACTCATACAGGGCAGGGCGGGCGACGCAGGTGTTCTCGTATCCGCCCTCGACGCTCGAGTCGGCGATCGTCGCGGCGATGGACGACCTGCGGATCGATTCGATCCGCAAGAGCCTCGACGGCGGCGTACTCAGGGTTGAGGGGACGACGCCCGACCGCCGCACCGCGACGGTCCTCGTCCGACCGCAGCAGGGGGCGTCGCGGGTGATCGTCCAGATCGGCTGGTTTGGCGATGAACCACTCTCACGGGCGCTGATGGACCGGCTCGGCATCCGGCTCGGCACCTTGCCCCCCTCGGCCATCCCGGTCGAGCCGCCGAGCGCCCCCGCCACGAACCCCTACTTCTCGCGCGACGCCGTCCCCGACGAGATCATGCTCCGCGACCACGAGGCCGGCTACCGCGACTCGCCGGTCCCCTGAGCCGAGGATGAATGGCTGGTGATCGATAATAAATTAAGGATGACAGATGAAAAATGGTGGAGATGGATCATCTTCCTTTTGCCATCTTCCATTTGCCATCTCAACCCGGTGCTGAAAACGCGAGACCGCAAGGCGGTCCCGGCCCATAGGGTCAGGGACCGGAGCGCTTGCGGTCGAAAGAAAAGGCCAACGGCGGTCCGCGCCGGCTCGGCCTCCTGCCAAGTCCGCGCACGGACCGTGTGGCCGTCCCAATGAGCACCGGGCGCGGCCGCTCCAGGCCCTCAGGACGATAGGATCGAACCCGGCGTTCGCATCATGCCACCAGGAAATCGAGCCTTCAATTTTTCAGAGATTAGCGAGTTCTGTACGTCATGTAACAGAGAT
>JBKOZB010000346.1:0-3686 GCA_046744225.1 Planctomycetota bacterium
GATTAAGAGGTGGCGCCGGTTGCGATCTCGAAAAAGCGCGCCCAGAAACGTGCTATAATCAAGAAAAATCGTGGGGTCACTCCTTGCGGAGCGACCCTCCCAGGCCTCGACCAAGTCAAGTCCCCGCCGGCTCGACCGGCAGCGGGCCGAGGCGGCGGGGCGTCGGGCGTGGCGAACGGGATCTCCGGCCAAACATCGGGCGCTCTCAAGGCCTTGACAAGAGCCCCGGAAAGGCCGGTAGAACGGGGCGGTGGGGCCTCCGGTTCGCAGGACGAGGTCCTGGCCCGACCGCTCAGCTCTGGCTTCGGCCATGGGTGAATACACGTTCGAGCAGACCGGCGCGACCCTCGCCCGCTTCAAGGAACTGGGTCAAGCGGCCGCACCTCACCATCTCAGGGGCCTCGCGTTCCCGATAACCTTGCTCGGGCGCTTCGGGCTCACGTCGGGTCCGGCTCGGCAACTCGGTCGCCGGGGCGGCGGCGGGAGAAACCGGGGGATTTTGACGCTTAGGACGGATCGCAACGGACACGGAACACCTCCCCGCGCGGCGCGGGAAAAGCCAGGGAAAGGAGAGCAGCGGGCCGTATCCTCGGACCGACCGGCCCACCTTTCCCGCGACCGGACGTCGCTCGCGACCGGACGCGCGCCTACCCCACCTTCGGGCGGGCGCAGAGACTTCCCGGGCCAGCCGTCCCCACCCGCCAGGCGGCGAGGGAAACCGGCAGCCCAGAGTTCTCCATCGTCAGTTTAACAGACAGAGTGAGCTTCGGCCAGAGTTTTGAGCGGATCGGTCCGGATGGTCCTGACCCGACCGTCGCGTCGATGAGGTGAAAATGCAACGGTCTGGTCAGTCTTGGGGGGTGGCCGGTATGATGACGGCCACAGCTTGACGTCAACATCTGATCCGACCAAGAACAAGCCCAGTCTCAACCCCCCAGGAGAGCCCCCTTCACGGCGCACTGCATGAGCTGACTCAAGTAAGGCGGTGCGTGCGGGGTCGGAAACACGGAGGAATCGATGCGTCTTTGCCTCGTCGAGGACAATGCGGTAGCCGGTCTCGAGCCGTTGACCTTGACTCGTCCGGTGTACGACCTGCTCCTGGGCTCCAGCTCACTCGGCTCGAAAATCGCCTGGGCGTTGAAGGTCGGTCCGGGACCGCGCCGCCGCGGCGCGGTGATCCGGCCCTACCTGGCGGCGGTCCAGCAGGAAAGGGACCCGCACACCGCCGTCAACGACCGCGACTGGCTGGCCCGCGGCCCGGTGATCGTGGCCAACGCCCGCTGGGTTCCGCCGAGCCGGCTGGAGGTCCCGTCGAGCTCGGGGGCCTGGCTGGGTCTCTGCGACGGGCAGCCCGCCTTCGCGGTGGTCGGCCCCGAGCAGGCCGTCCGGCTCAAACCTAACGACGTTGATGGCTGGTTCGAGGAGGTGGCGGCCAGGTGCGGCGGCGCGGAGGTCGGCGGCGAGTGGATGCACCGTCCCTGGGACCTCGTCGCCAGGAACGCCGACTACGTGGTCCGCGACTTCCAGGTCGAGGGGAAGGTCGGCCTGAGCAACAAGCACTTGACGACCGCCGCCCTGGTCGGACCGGCCCGCCGGCTGTTCATCCAGGAGACGGCGCGGATCGACCCGTACACGGTCTTCGACACGACCAACGGGCCGATCACCGTGGCCGCCGGTGCCTGGGTGCAGCCGTTCACCCGGATCGAGGGGCCCAGCTACGTGGGCCGCGACACCCACCTGTTCCGCGCCAACCTGCGCGGCGGGGTGACGATCGGCCCGACCTGCCGGATCGGCGGCGAGGTCGAGGCCTCGGTCGTGCTCGGGTACAGCAATAAGTACCACGAGGGCTTCCTCGGCCACGCCTATGTCGGCGCGTGGGTCAACCTCGGTGCGATCACGTCGAACAGCGACCTGCGCAACGACTATGGCGAGGTGCTGGTCCCGCTCGGCGGCGACCCGGTGCCGACCGGCCAGGTAAAGGTCGGCTGCTTCATCGGCGACCACACCCGCACCGGCCTGGGAAGCATGCTCAACACGGGCACGGCGCTGGGCGTGATGTGCAACGTGCTGCCGGCCGGACCGCTCTTGCCCAAGCATGTCCCGTCCTTCGCGGCGGTCCTCCACGGCCGCGTCGCGCCGGGCTTCCCGCTCGAGCAGATGTTCGCGACCGCCCGGATCGTCATGGGACGACGCGGCCAGGTCTTCAGCGAGGCCGAGGAGCAGCTCTACCGGGACCTCTACGAGCAGACCCGCCTGGAGCGCGAGCGGGCCTTCCAGAAGAGCCACGACCGCCACTCCGACCACTGGCCAGTCACCGCCGTCCGGCTCTGAGCGAGGGATTCGGAGGGCGTGCCCCCCACGCCACTCTTTCGATCACGATGTGATCTGTGACACTTTTCTGTTATGAATGAGAAAAAGGTGCCATAGCGCACGAGGATTCGGCGTTCTGGCGAATCAACTCCTTTCGAGCCTTATAATTACGGCTTTGTTCACGGACCGACAGGGGGGTGCGCGATTCCTTCCATTGATCCCTCTCCCGATTCGAGGAGTGACACTCGGAGGGCCGTCTGGGGAGAGTTGGGAGCCCTCCAGCGCCTGAGAGGAGTTGGTCTACTCCGAAGATGATTCCTCTGCCGGATCATCCTCATCCTCCTCAGGCGGGCACGCCGCTGGGTCGCCGAGGGCGTGCATGGCGTTCTGCCGCTCCACCCAGCGCCAGAAGCCGAAGCAGGCCGAGAAGAAGGTGCTCGTCAACGAGTTGACGAGCTCTTGGTGGATGCCCGAGTCGAGGTTGAGCCACTGCTCGCAGACGACCCGGCCGGTGGTGGAGGTGTTGGGGTCGTCCACCTCGAAGTAGACCTTGGGCATCTTGTAGAGTGCGTTCCACTCGTTGCAGAGGCGGATCATGCGATCCCAGTCGGCGCGGGGAACCCGGCGCATGGTGTCTCCGCGGAGGCAGTACTGCTCGTTCTCGTCGCCCGTGATGGCGAGCAGGAAGCGGGGATGGCCGCCGATCTCCTCGTCGTAGCCGAACTCGACCACGAAGTCGCCGTCGCGATCGCGGAGGTAGTGGAGATCGCTCTCCTCCAGAAAAGCTTCGATCATGTCGTGGCCGAACTGCTCGACGAATCCCATGCGCCGGTCTCCCCCTGGAGTTCCGCCCCGTCCCGGGGCGTTCCCTCCCATTGGAGTCGGCGCTCCCGACAGGTGCAAGGGGTCCCGGCGGCGGCCGGTCGATTCGGTTCGGAGCCTTGCCCCCGACCCCAGGATGAAGGGTGTTGACTCGTAGCAAGGGGAGACCGCCGGGCGCTCGGTCTTCTGGGGCGACCTGCTGACCGTCAGCAAGCCCCTGATCGCGCGGTACGGGGCGCTCCGCGCGCTTGCGGCGACGTTCCTGGTCGGCAGCGCGCTCGACCTGCCGATCGCCGCCGCGAGCCTCGCCGGCGCCGACTGGTCCTCGGTGGCGCCCTGATCCTGGGCGGCATTCTCTGGACCAACCACCCCCAGACGCGCCCGCGACTAGGCGCCCGCCTCGACCCTCTCCTCGCGCGGAAGGGATCTATCTGGAATCAGCGAACATCGCTCAAATCATATGCCGGGAAATGCCGATAGAACCGGAAAAGCTAGGCGGTCTGGGTCCGTGGGTCAGGAGGGGTTCGCATCGGATGTCGTCACCTGTTCCGGTT
>JBKOZB010000109.1:0-4596 GCA_046744225.1 Planctomycetota bacterium
GCCGGAGGATGGCCGCGGCCTCGGCGAAATGCGGGGTGATCGGCGCGACGACCGGCGTATGGTGCAGGTTCGCCGCCTTCAGCTCGATCGGCCAGAGCGTGACCGGGTAGCAGGTGCGAAACCGGCACGGCTCGCCCTGAATCGCGTCGGTCTCGACCTCCGTGTGGCGGGGGACGACGTGCCCGCTCGTGAGCTGGCTCTGCTCCGGGTCGAGCTCGAACTGCACGATCGTCATCGACGGGATGGGCGCCTGATAGTGGGGATACAGGACGCTCAGGAGCGACTCGGTCAGCTCGGGCAGGTCGTCCTCGAGCTTGTGGCGGAGCCGGGCCGTCAGGTAGGCGAACGCCTCGATCATCCGCTCGACGTGCGGGTCGTCGCTGTAGTCGGGACCGATCCGGAGCCGGCCGGCGATCTTCGGGTGCGCCTCGCCGAACTGGGTGGCCAGGCGGCGGATGTACGACAGTTCCCGATTGTAGTACGACAGCAACTCGTCACTCATCCGTGCCCCCCTTGACCTCGACGTCCCCGGTCACCAGGCGGACGGCCGAGTCGAAGACGATCGGCTCGGGCGCGGGATCGGCCTGGAGCAGGGCGTTGATCCGGAACCGCAACGTGCGATCGAGCGGCTCATCGTTCTCGAGCAGGGTGACCTTGACGCCCTTCATCCGGGTCTCGTGCTGGCGGATCACCATCTGCAAGATCCGGCAGAACTCCTCGCGATCCTTGTTCGAGCTCATGCCGGCGCTGGTGATATCGGGGATGCCGTAGTTGACCAGCGACTGCTTGAGCTCTTCCAGGTGGGGGGGCCAGGGGATGCACCGGGTCTTCGTGTTCAGCAGGTTCTCCAGGTCGCGCCGCACCGATTGCTTCAGCTCGCGCAACACCTGGTTGCGACTCCGTGGCGCCTCCCGGCTCGTGTCCGGCTCGAAATCGAGGAGGCGGTCCAGGACAGACGGGATCAGGGGCTGTTCCGCTCGAATTTTCGCCATGAGGCCAGGGCTCCGACACGGACATTCCGAAGAATCGACCCGGGCGGGCCGAGGCGGGACCTCGGCCACCCTTTGAGGGCTCACCCGGGATCAGCCGGGGGGCTCCGCTCAGCCGGTGACGGGCGATTCGCCCGAACTTTGCGCCTCGCCGACGGTCGGCGCCGCGCCGTCGGCCGGCGGATCGCACTCGATCGACTCGATCTCCAGGATCGGCCGCGCCTCCTCGCCGACCAGCCAGGTGCGCTGGCCGACCCCTCGGACCGGCTCGCCGTCGCTCCCCTTCCAGTCGGTGACGCGGCCGAGCCGGACCCGGTCCTCGGGGTCCTTGTGCGAGCCGGCGTAGAGCGCGGGGAGGTAGACCTCGCCGTCCGGCCCGTCGCGCACGATCAGGTGCGCCCGCCGCCAGAGCAGATCGCGCGGCCGTGCCGGGGGACGGAACTCGATCGATTCGATCGCATCGAGCGGGACCCAGAAGTATTTCCCCGCGGTGGTGTAGACCTCGAGGATCGGCGCGTTCAGGTCGTCCAGGTCGCGGAGGTCGTGGAACGCCGTGCCGTCGCAGGTGCCGCTGACCCGGGGGCGCTGCTCCTCGACCTGGGCGAGGAGCGAGGCGGCCTCGCCCGGCTTTCCCTCCCGCAGCGCGATCGAGGCCTCCAGGAGCAGGCGGATCGTCGTCGAGGGCTGGCCGAGGAAGTCGGGGACGCGCCCCTCGTTGTAGAAGTCCTGACGGACCTGCTCGGCCCGGACCAGTTGCCGGAAGACCTGCATGGCCGGGATCGCCTGAGGGTCCTGGTGCCCCAGGACGTCCAGGTGCTTGTCCGCGCGCTCGAGGTCGCCCGAGATGCAGAGCAGCTCGGCGAGGAACAGGCGCCGCGCGAAATCGTTCGGGTGCTTCTTGACCTCCTCCGTGGCCGCCGTGACGGCCTCCTTGAGCTGGCCCGCCTGATAATACTCTTGGGCTCTCACGTGTGGTCCCCTCCCTTTCGATTATTGAGTCCTGGATGGCAAATGACACATGCCGGATGACAAATCTCGGAAGAGAACCGGGCCCCTTGTCATTTGCCATGTTTCATGGGCCATGCCGGATTCAGTAGGAGTCCCCTGGTTGCCACGCCCCCAGCGATGCGGTGGCGCGACTCGTGCGATCCTGACGCGGATCGATCGGGGGTTGAGCCTGCCTGTGTCTCGCTCCGGAATCAAGGTTTCCCGGGGCAGCCCGCCGAAACAAGGCCTCGCGGCGACCGTCCCGCGCGCGCCGGTCAGGCGCGGGCGGGGGCCAGCTCGGTCCTCAGCTTCACCGCCATGTGCAACTGATCCAGTTGGAAATGAGGCCGCAGGTGGATCACGCAGTTGTACGCGCCCGGCTTGCCGGGGCGCTCGCGCAGCTCGATCCGGGCCTCGCGCAAGGGATACTTCGATTTCAGCTCCAGGCCGGCGCTATCATTCCCAGTCGTGTACTTCATGAGCCACTTGCGCAGGTATTCCTCGCAATCGGCGGCCCCGTTCAGAGCGCCGATCTTGTCGCGGCTGATCACCTTCAAGTAGTGGGCGAACCGGGAGACGCAGAGCATGTATTGGAGCATCGCCGAGAGCCGGGCGTTGATCGTGGCCGGCAGCTCGTCGTACTTCTTGGGCTTCTGGATCGACTGGTTGCCGTAGAAGGCCGAGAACTCCGTGTCCTGACAGTGACAGAGCGGGATGAAGCCGAGCTCGCCGAACTGCTTCTCCAGGGCGTCGGTAATGATCACGTCGGTCGAGATCTTGGGCGCCACGCCCACCTTATCGGTGCCGAACGAGTGGACGGGCAGGCCGGTCACGAGCCCACCGCCGTCGATGCCTCGCTGGGTGCCCCGGATCGAGGCGAACCAGCCCGACTCAACGAACGAGCGGATCAGGACGGCGCCGAAGGCATAGGTCGCCGGGCCCCAGAGGTATTGGCGCCGGCTCGGGTCCTCCACCTCCTCCTCGAACCGGAACTCGTCGGCCCGCGAGCCGTCGTCGCCGTAGGGGAGCCGCATCAGGACGCGGGGGGCGGTCAGGCCGACGAACCGCGCGTCCTCCGACTGTCGCAGGGCGCGCCACTTGAGGTATTCGAGCTGCTCGAACGTGCCGGCCAGGTTCAGCGGCCGCTCCAGCTCGGAGAAGCTCTCCAGGTCGAAGAACGAGGGATGGACCCCGGCGAGGAACGGCGCGAACGCCGCGGCGGCCACCGAGGCGATCTTCCCGAGCGTCTCGAGGTCGTCGTACGGGTGGTCGGCGCTCGGCTTGTGGCGGATCTCGTAGTCGCCCAGAAGGACGCCGAACGGCTCGCCCCCCGGGTGACCGAACTCGTCCTCGTAGACCTTGCGGAAGAGTTGGCTCTGGTCGAACTCCAGGGCATTCTGCTGGTCGCGGGACAGCTCGCGCCAGGAGACGTTCAGGATCCGGATCTTGACGTTCTCCTCGCCTTCGGGGAGCTTCCCGACCAGGAACTGGAGGCCCCGCCAGGACGCCTCGAGCCGCTGGAAGCTCGGATGGTGCAGGATGACGTTGACCTGGCGCGATAGCAGGGCGTCGATCTGGGCGATGTCCCGGTTCAGGAGCCGGGCCACGTCCCGTTTCGTCGCGTTCTTCGGGAGCCGGGACCGCGCGTTCTCGACCCAGAAGGCCAGGGCTCGCGCGGGCGACGGCTCGCGGAGGAACTGATCGAGCGACGAGGCGGCCTGGCCCCGCGTGGTCTCCGTCCCCCTCAGGACGGCGTCGAGCAGGCCCCCCCAGGGGGGCGGCTCCTCGGCCCGCGCCGGGGCGGGGGCGGCCGGCGCGGCCTGGGACGCCTGTTCGAGCGTCAGCGTCGCGGCGACGACATCCTTGCTGAAGGCAATCGATGGATCCATCAGGGCCTCGGGGGTTGACGGAAGCTCGCGCGGGCCAGGCGGAAAACCGCCCCGGGGAGCCTTCGCCCGGGGCGGTCAACGAAGGGCCGACAGAGGAACGGGAGGGCCGGAAGGTCCCCGAAGGACCTCAGCCGGCCGCCTTCGGGATCGAGGCGACCATCCGCATCGAGGCGGTCAGCTCCTCGAACTGGAGCCAGGGGCGCATCCAGGCGATGGCGTTGTACGAGCCCGGCTTGCCCGGGATCTCGGTCACCTGGACCTTGGCCTCGCGAAGCGGGAACTTCGCCTTCATCTCCTGGCCCGCGTTCTCATTGGAGTTGACGTAGTTCTTGATCCAGCGGTTCAGCCAGGCCTCGCAGTCGGAGACCTCCATGAACGAGCCGATCTTGTCGCGCGCCATCACCTTCAGGAAGTGGGCGAACCGCGACGTCGCCATGATGTACGGCAGGCGGGCGGAGATGGCGGCGTTGGCCGTCGCGTCCGGCCGGTCGAACTTCTTGGCCTTCTGCGTCGTCTGGGCGCCGAAGAACACCGCGTAGTCGGTGTTCTTGTAGTGGCACAGCGGCAGGAAGCCGACCTTGCTCAGCTCCGCCTCGCGGCGGTCGGTGATGCCGATCTCGGTCGGGCACTTCAGGTCGGCGTCGCCGTCGTCGCTGGTGAAGATGTGCGCCGGGAGCCCCTCGACCTTGCCGCCCCCTTCCGCCCCGCGGATCGCGGTGCAGAAGCCGTAC
>JBKOZB010000133.1:0-5883 GCA_046744225.1 Planctomycetota bacterium
GACCAGTATGGGTTTCCGATTGCCGCATGATCTGAGAATTCCATCGATCAAATAGCTACATCAAGTTTCGGTCGCACCTCCGTGGACGAACCGGCAAACCTCGGCGAGCTGGCGGCCGAGCACCTTGGCTTTTGTCCAGCCCGTCAACGACTCGGCGACCTCGTTCCATCCGGTGATCCGACCTTCCGCGTCGGTCGCGATCAGCGCGACGCCGAGCGACTGGAGCGCCGCGACGGACCGGCTCTCGAACGTCCGCCGCGGCACGGGCACGGCCGCGACGCGACCGGCGCGTGGTCTCAGGAGACAGGTGAAGAGCACCAGGACCAGAGACGACGCGACCGGCACGACGAAAGGCGGGATGTTCCCCTCGAACGTCGGCGACAGCTTGTCGTCCATGAGGAAGGGGAGCCACCCGTAAACCCACGACAGCGCCGCGCCGATCAGCCCCGCTCGCCATCCCCCGGTGTAGGCCGACCCCACGACGAGGACGAGGAACAACAGCCCGAGCTCGGGAACGGGAAAACCGAGCCGGGTCAGCCCCACGACATCCCTTCCAAAATCAAAGATTGGCGGTACGGCACTCTGGTCAATTCATATGTTACGCGATCGGGAAGTCTCTCGGTAAGAATTCTCCCATTCCCGCGGTCCGGGTAAATTGTGAAGGTGTCGTGTGCGTCGGGGAGGTGATCTTGAAGCGGGAGACGGAATGCCTTACCTTAGACCCGGGTGCCGAATTGCGATATGCGCGGGCGTGACGGGCGGCCAGTCAGGGCCAAGGCGAGGTGTTGTCGCCGGCCAATCCTGTTCGGCGGGGTGAGCCGGCACAGGAGGTGTCAGGGACCACGATGTACGTACCGAAAAAGCTGTTCTTCACCAAAGGGGTGGGCATCCATCGCGAGAAACTCACCAGCTTCGAGCTGGCCCTGCGCGAGGCCCGAATCGCCTGCTACAACCTGGTCCGCGTCTCGAGCATCTTCCCGCCGAAGTGTGAAGAGATCTCGATTGATGAGGGTTTGCAGGAGCTCCATCCCGGCCAGATCGTCCATGTCGTGATGAGCGAGAGCGCTACGGCCGAGCCCAACCGCCTGATCGCCGTCAGCGTCGGCGTGGCCAAGCCCCGCGACCGCAATACGTTCGGCTACCTCTCGGAGCACCATGCCTACGGCCAGACCGCCAGGGTCGCCGCCGACTACGCCGAGGACCTCGCCGCCGAGATGCTCGCGACCGTGCTGGGGGTCGAATTCAACCCCGACAGCTCCTGGGACGAGAAGCGCGAGATCTGGCGGATCGCCGATGTCATCTACGAGACCAAGGAAGTCACCCAGACGGCCGTCGGTGATCGAGACGGCCGCTGGACCACCGTGGTCGCCGCGGCGATTTTACTGCCGTGACGAGACGAGATCCGACGACCATGACGAAGCAACCGGAAGACGCCGAGCTCAGCATCCTGCATCGCCTGAGCCAGCACCGGATCGCGCCGCCGCCGGTCGGCGGATCAGCCCTGGCCGCCGACCTGATCGACGAGGCGTTCCTGAGCTACAACGCCGGCCGGCTCCGCGAGGTCTGCCAGGTCTTCACCCGCAAGCTGCTCGAAGCCGACTGCACCGTCGGCCTGACCCTCTCGGGCGCCTTGACCCCCGCCGGCCTGGGGATGAGCTGCCTGATCCCCTTGATCTGCGCCGGATTCGTCGACTGGATCGTCTCGACCGGCGCGAACCTGTACCACGACACGCACTACGCGCTCGACCTGCCCCTGCACCAGAGCCGCCCCAACCTCGACGACTTCGCGCTCCGCGAGTACGACATCATCCGGATCTACGATATCGTCTTCGACTACAAGACGCTGCTCGACACCGACGCCTTCTACCGTAAGCTGGTCCGGAGCGAGCCGTTCGCGCGGCCGATGGGCACGGCTGAGTTCCACTTCATGGTGGGGGCCTACCTCCAGCAGCGGTCCGAGCACTTGGGCCGACCGGCGAACAGCCTCCTGGCCGCCGCCTACGAGATGGCGGTGCCGATCTACACCTCCAGCCCCGGCGACAGCTCGATCGGGATGAACCTGGCCGCGCTCAGCCTGGAGGGGAGCAAGTTCCAGATCGATACGCTCCGCGACGTGAACGAGACGGCGGCGATCGTCCACCAGGCCAAGCGCGGCGGGGGAAAGTCGGGCATCCTGATCCTCGGCGGCGGCAGCCCGAAGAACTTCATCCTCCAGACCGAGCCGCAGATCCAGGAAGTGCTCGGCTTGGCCGAGAGCGGCCACGACTACTTCCTCCAGATCACCGACGCTCGGCCCGACACCGGCGGCCTCTCGGGCGCGACGGCGAGCGAGGCGATGACCTGGGGCAAGGTCGATCCCGACCGGCTCCCCGACTCGGTCACGTGCTACACCGACAGCACGATCGCCCTGCCGCTCCTGACGGCTTATGCCCTGGCCCGCCACGCCCCGCGCCCCTTGCGGCGGCTCTACGACCGGCGCGAGGCGAGCTACCAGGTTCTCCGCTCCGAGTACCTCGCTCGCCAGTCCGAAGGGGGCCCGTCGCCCGCTGTCCGGAAGAAACCGGGCTGAACGGACCTCGAAAGGTCGGCATTCCCGACATGGCCAAGATCACCCGCACCCTCACCGTCGATTCTGACGACCCCGACCCCGACCCGATCGACGAGGCCGCACAAGTGCTCCGCGATGGGGGCCTGGTCGCCTTCGCCACCGAGACCGTCTACGGCCTCGGCGCCGACGCGACCAACCCCGAGGCGGTCGCCCGGATCTTCGAGGCCAAGGGGCGGCCCGCGTTCAACCCGTTGATCGTGCATGTCGACGACGTCGCGATGGCTCGGGACTGCGCGGGCTGGTGCCCCGGGGCGCCAGAGCTGGCCGAGCGGTACTGGCCGGGGCCGCTCACCATGATCTTGCCTCGAAAGAGGACCATCCCCGACCTCGTGACCGCCGGCCGTGACACCGTGGGCATCCGCATCCCCCGCCCTCACGTCGCGCGCGCCTTGATCGCGCGGACCGGCCGGCCGATCGCCGCACCGAGCGCCAATCGATCGACCGGCCTCTCGCCCACGCTCGCCCGCCACGTCCTCAAGGATCTCGACGGCAAGATCGACCTGATCCTCGACAGCGGCCCGACCGGGATTGGCCTGGAGTCGACCGTCCTCAGCCTGTGGAGCAACCCTCCCCGCATTCTTCGCCCCGGCGCGATCACGGCCGAGCAGCTGAGCGAGGTGCTCGGCATGACGGTCGCGGGGCCGATTGGCCCGCAGGATCAGGATTCTTCCGCCGCCCCACTCTCGCCGGGTCAAATGGCGATCCACTACGCCCCCAGGACACCCGCCATGCGGGTCGCGCCGGACCGGCTCGCCGCCTTCGCCTGGCCCGAACGGGCGGGCCTGCTCGTCTTCGGCCGACCCGATCTCCCCTCGATCCCTGAGCCCGCCGTCCGGCGCGACTTGCCGACCCCCGCCGAGGCGGCCGCCGCGCTCTACGCGACCCTGCACGATTGGGACGAGCGAAACCTCGACCTGATCGTCGTCATCCCGCCCCCCGCTCCCCCGGAGTGGCGAGCGATCCGCGACCGCCTCCGGCGCGCCACCCAGCCTCTCGACACGTCTTTCGACCCGCTCGGCTCGTGATTTGCCGCCCTCCCTGCCTCTTGCCAATCTTCCGCCAACGCTCAACGGCCGTTTCCTCCGTAGGGCGTGTGAAGCACGCCGGTTCTTTTCGGCACCCCGAGAATCGGCGTGCTTCACACGCCCTACGGAGATTGTTTTTCAGTCGAACAGCCGGCGCTGGTCGAACAGCGAGGGCAACTCGGGCTCGGGGGGCGGCTCGGGAAGGCCGAGGTGGCGATAGGCCGCGGGGGTGGCCCGACGCCCTCGCGGGGTCCGCACGATGAAGTGGCGGCGGAGCAAGTAGGGCTCGACCTCGTCGGTCAAGGTATCGACTGCCAGGTTCATCGTCGCAGCGAGCGCCTCGGCCCCGGTCGGCCCGCCCCGGAAGACGTTGACAAGCGTCTCCAGGTAGCGGCGGTCCTGCTTGTCCATCCCCTCGGAATCGACCTCCTGCATGTCGAGCGCGTCGCGGGCGATCGAGAGGGTGATCTGGCCATCGGCGCGGGCAGTCGCGTAGTCGCGCACCCAGCGCAGGCGGGCATTGGCCAGGCGCGGTGTCCCTCGGCTCCGCTGCGCCAGCTCCCAGGCGGCCTCGGGGGTGACCGTCGTCCGCAGTTTCTCGGCGTTCACCGCGACGATCCGCGCCAGGTCGTCCACGTCGTAGAATTCGAGGTGCTCGTGCATGTGAAACCGGTCGCGCAACGGGCCGGAGAGCATGCCGCTGCGGGTCGTGGCGCCGATGATCGTGAACCGCTTGAGCGGCAGGTTGATCGTGCGGGCCGCCATCCCCTCGCCGAGCACGACATCGACCCGGAAGTCTTCCATGACGGGATAAATGAACTCCTCGACCGTCTTCGGGAGCCGGTGGATCTCGTCGATGAAGAGGATCGAGCCCTCCGAGGCGTTGGTCAGGTAGGGCATCACGTCCATCTTCTTGTCGAGCGCGGGGCCGCCGGTCATGCTCAGCTCGACGCCGAGCTCGTTGTGCAGGACGGTCGCGAACGTGGTCTTGCCCAGCCCCGGCGGGCCGTCGAAGAGGATGTGCGGCAAGGGCTCGCCCCGCTTCTTGGCCGCCGCCAGGGCGATCGCCAGCCGCTCGGCGACGCGCCGCTGGCCGATGACTTCCGCCAGGCGTTGCGGGCGCAGCTTCTCGTCCAGCGGGTCGGCCGGCTTTCCCTCCGCGCGCTTGCGGCGATCGTCTTCCGACCCGCCCCCCTGGCTCCCCGTGATGATCGGCTCTCTCATGGTCTCCGCCTCCGGGCCGTCGCCGCCGCGACCGGACGTCCCCTCGGATTCACTCATTATTTCGGTTCTGCTGGTAGATCGCATCGATCATATCGGCCACGCTCCTGAACTTTCTCTTGCCGCCGAGGACGCGGTCGATCGCCTCGCGCGCCTGGCTTTCGGTGTGACCGACCGAGAGGAGCGCAGCGTAGGTGTCGCGGATCACGTCGGGCTCGGCGTTCTCGGGTGCGCCGTTGGTCTCGACTGGCACTCCTTCGGCGGTCGCGCCGGGGCCGACGATCAGCGTGAACTTGCCGACCTTCCGCCGCAATTTGGCCACGATCCGCTCGGCCGTCGCCTCACCGATCCCCGGGAAGGTCGCCAGCATCTTGACGTCCTGGTCCTGGATCGTCCGCGCGAGTTCGCGCACCGGCCGGATCATCGCCCGCAGCGCCTTGCGGACTCCGACGCCGTCCACCGAGCAAAAGATCTCGAAGAACTCGCGGTCGATCGCCGAGAGGAACCCGACCAATCGGGGAGTCATCCGGCCCCCCATCGCGTTCCCCTCGATATAGAAGATCGTGTGCAGCGCGACTGGCTCGCCGACGTGCGACTGGAGCTTCCGCCGCGTGTAATCGGGGATCAGGACCTCAAGTTCCATCGGGTCCACCGCCAGCGTCAGCTCCTCCTCGGCCACCGCCCGCAGGATGCCTCGAATTTGAGTGATCACCGGAGGCTTCTCTCCCTTCTCTCAAACCATCTTCTCTGACATTTTGTACAGATAGATCGGCCCTGTTGTCAAGTCTCTCCACTCTATAATTCGCGGAGCACCAGGAATCCGACCTGAGCCACGGGCGAAAACAGGCCCCTTTCCTCCTGAAACTGACGCGCCCGTTTCGGGAGGCGGATTTCCTCAAGAACATCAAAGAAAACAGCAACGATTTCCCCGAAACCCGCGCGCCAGTTCTGGCAGACGACAGCCGGCGATGGAGGCCATTCGCGACGTTCCAACCCCGATAATGATAATAATGTCGGATTCCCTCCCCC
>JBKOZB010000134.1:0-5391 GCA_046744225.1 Planctomycetota bacterium
GTGCGGACGGCGCCGATGAGGCGCCGCACTTCGTCGACCGAGAGCACGTCGGGGAGTCTCTTGTCCCTACGGACGCGGAGCCTCTGGAGCGTCGGCCAGTCACGGGGCGTGGTGTGGGAATAGAAGAACTTGATGCCGCTAGAGGCGATTCCCAGCGACGCGGAGGCGAATTTCCGATCGTTCTTGAGATGGAGGAAATAGTCGCGGACTTGCTGCTCGCTGAGTCGGTCGGGCGGGGTGTGGAAGTGAGCGGCGAGTTGCCTGACGGCGTGGAGGTAGGCCTCCTGGGTACGCTCGCTCAGTCCGGCCAGTTGGAGGTCCTGGCGCATCCGCTGGTGGAGTGCCGTGGTCATCTGAAGGTCCTTTCGCAGAGGAGTGAAGAAACACCTCTGCGGAGAACCTTGTGTCACGGCCCCGCCGCTCGTCAGGGGTTCGTGGAACGGCGAAAAACCCAATGACCGAAGACGTTCGTCTGGCTACACTGAGCGGTGTGGATCATCCTGCCGCGTGAGCGGCTTACTTGAACCACTTGTTCGAGTCCGTAGGCGTGAGGCTAGCCGGTTGAACCGAATCGCAAAGAGCAGAAAATCAAGGAGTTAAAGAAACGTGAACAGAATTCGCATTTCAGCCCACATAACGGGTTAAAGGAGGCTGAAGATTCCTCCTCCCGTGGCCAGAGACGTGATCGTGATGCGGACCAGTTCGTCCTTGTTCAGATGGCTCTTCAAAGAATTCGGGGCGGTCCCGAAAAAGCCGCGGGCGGCGCTGGCCAGGTCGGAAACCAATCGAGAGAAACCACCTTTGCGTTCCAAGGGGCAGTCCTTAACAATTCAGTGGAACAAGCCGGTCTCCGGCCGACAAAAAGCCGGGGGCCCGGAGACGACCTTGGCTCAACTCAACCTTTCTGCATATATATTAAAATATTATTATATTAATATTATTTTCCGCCGCCTCGGGCGGCGGTGCTCCCTCGGCTCGAGGGGCCCGCCGACCCCAGCGGGCACGAACTCCCGGCAAGGCGTACCGGACGAGGGTTTTCACCCACCCCGCCTCGTCGGCCAGGGGTCCAATCATGCTCAGGAACAGTGGAAGAACAGCATGAGTTCTAACCCAGCCGGCGCCTCGTCGGCGCGGGGAACCCGGGCGGTGTCTCAGGAGCGCGGATCATCTCAAATTTTTGCAATTTAATGATCATATATGATTATTAAGATCGATGTCTATCGCCAGAGCGAGTAATCGGTCATCGTCATGGTTGTGTCGCATGGGCCTCAAGAAATGCAATCAGATCATTGATGTTCATTCGGCCGAACTCGTCGGAGATCAGCTCGATGGCCGAGCGGAGCAGGACCGGGACCTCGTCGAGGAACGTGGGGAACGCGAGCCGGACCGCCGCGCGCCGGGGCAGGCCGCCGGCGCCGGCGACGATCTCGTCCTGCCGGGCCCGCAAGATCGCTTGCAGCTTGGGGGCGAGCTTGTCGGCGAGCGAATCAGGGGTCAGCGCCATCAGCGGCCTCCCTTGAGCCCGTTGAGGATCAGCAGGACCACCGGGTTCAGGACGCCCTTCAGCGATTTCATGGGTTATCCTCCGGTCCACTCGAAATCACGCCCTGGCCTTGGCAATCGCGTGCCGCAGCCCCACCGCCGTCAGGGCTGCCAGGGCCGACTGCACCGCCTGCTCATACTGGCCGGTCGAGACCTGGAAGACCGCCAGACCCATCAGACCCGCCGCCGCCAGATACGTCTTGTAACCACTCAGCGCGTTCAGAATGCTCATGATTCATCCCAAATTAAGAAACCAGGACCAGGGGAAAACGGGAACCGCGCCGCGCGCCGGCAGACTCCGGCCCGCGGCCGCACCGATCGATCCGGTCGCCGTCACGTCCCATCAGGGTGACGTGGCCTCCCCTCACCCGTAACTATCGTGATCGCGATGCTTTCCGACCTGGAAAAACGCCCCCCGCCATCCCGCTTGCCCCGAAACGCCTTCCACTCGGCCCCGGAAACCACGGGTGCCTGGACAATCCCGCTGCCGGTGACTACGATTCGGTCTATGCGCCCCACCCGGAAAGGAGCCCCTTCGTACCCCGTCCGTTCCGCCCGGCCGGAAAGGAATCCCGATGTCGAGGCCCAACGACCTGCAGGTGTCTCTGCGCGAATTCCGGAAGACCCAGGACTTTTTCATCGGCATCGACAGTGACGGCTGCGAGTTCGACACCATGGAGGTGAAGCACAAGGAATGCTTCATCCCCAACATCATCCGGTTCTTCGGTCTGGCCGCCGTCTCGAAGTACGCGCGAGGCCACCGAGCTGGCGACCAGCGGGCGCTACGAGACGAGCAAGGTCCTGATGGTGGGCGACGCCCCCGGCGACCGCCAGGCCGCCGAGGCCAACGGCGTGCTCTTCGACCCGATCGACCCCGGCTAGGAAGACGAGTCGTGGCAGCGGTTCTTCGAGGAGGCCCTGCCCCGGTTCCTCGCCGGCACCTACGCGGGCGACTACATGGCCGAGCAGGTCGCCCGGTTCGAGAAGCTGCTCCCCGAGAAACCACCCTGGAAAACCGCGTGAGGCCACGTCAGAATCGAAAAAGGCTCAGGCTCATCCTGCGTTTCGGGGACCGATGCCATCGATTTTTCACCTCAATTCGCTAGTACACAAAGACTTGTGGCGGAGGAGGCGAGGGTCTTGGCTCCCCGACTTAACCCCTTGAATTTCAGGGAGTTAGGGCGAACTCGGAGTGATCAGGTCCCCGGAACATTGGAAGAGCCCACGCCGAAGTAACCTTCATCCCGAAGACCGGGACGATTTCGCCCCTGGCCGCCCCAGAGGCGGTCATCGCCGTGTCGGACCTGTTACCGTTATTCATCCGTCCGCCTCTCCACCGAAGGAAAGACCGAGCACTCGCCATGAGCACACCCACCGCCGACATCGGCCTGATCGGCCTCGCCGTGATGGGCGAGAACCTCGTCCTGAACATGGAAAGCCACGGCTACACCGTGGCCGTCTTCAATCGGACCACGTCCAAGGTCGATCAGTTCGTCAACGGACGCGGCCAGGGCAAGAGGGTCGTGGGCTGCCACACGGTTCAAGAGCTGGTCGCCGCGCTGAAGCGCCCGCGCAAGATCATGATCATGGTCAAGGCGGGCTCGGCGGTGGACGACGTCATCAACGAGGTAGCCCCCCTGCTCGAACCGGGCGACATCCTGATCGACGGCGGCAACACCCATTATCCCGACTCGACCCGCCGCACCCGCGACCTGAAGGCGAAGGGCCTTCTGTTCATCGGCACGGGCGTCTCCGGCGGCGAGGAAGGGGCGCTTAAGGGCCCGTCGATCATGCCCGGCGGCAACCCCGAGGCCTGGCCGCACGTCAAGCCGATCTTCCAGGCCATCGCCGCCAAGGTCGCTGACGGCACCCCCTGCTGCGACTGGGTCGGGCCGGAGGGGGCGGGCCACTACGTCAAGATGGTCCACAACGGCATCGAATACAGCGACATGCAACTGATCTGCGAGGCCTACCAGCTCCTGAGGACGCTCCTCGGCATGGAGCCCGCCGCCATGCACGACGTCTTCGCCCGCTGGAACCAGGGCGCGCTCGACAGCTACCTGATCGAGATCACCCGCGACATCCTCAGCTTCGTCGATCGGGAGAGCGGCAAGCCGATGGTCGACCTGATCCTCGACACTGCCGGCCAGAAGGGGACCGGCAAGTGGACCGTCACCTCGGCGCTCGACCTGGGCGTCCCCCTGACGCTGATCACCGAGGCCGTCTTCGCCCGCTGCCTCTCGGCCCAGAAGGACGAGCGCGTCGCCGCCGCCAAGGTCCTCAGCGGCCCCGCAATCGCCCGGTACGATGGCGATGCCAAGCAACTGATCGGCGATATCGAGATGTCGCTCTATGCCAGCAAGATCATCTCCTACGCCCAGGGCTACGCGCTGATGAACGCGATGGGCGAGGAGTCGGGCTGGGAGTTCAACAACGGCGGCGTCGCCCTGATGTGGCGCGGTGGCTGCATCATCCGGAGCGCCTTCCTCGGCAAGATCAAGGAGGCGTTCGATCGCAACCCGAAGCTGACGAACCTGCTGCTCGACCCGTACTTCACCGGCGAGGTCACCCGCGCCCAGGCCGGCTGGCGCCGGGTCTGCGCCGCCGCGGTGATGCACGGCGTCCCGGTCCCCGTCATGGCCTCAGCCCTGGCCTACTACGACGGCTACCGGAGCGAACGGCTCCCCGCCAACCTGCTCCAGGCCCAGCGCGACTACTTCGGCGCCCACACCTACGAGCGCGTGGATCGATCTCGCGGCCAGTTCTTCCACACCAACTGGACCGGCCGGGGCGGGACCACCTCCTCAACGACGTACAACGTCTGAGGTGGATCTCCGCCGTCCAGGCCAGGCCGAGGCCCGTGGGAAAGCACGGGTCTCGGCCGTTCTTCCGGGTCCCGACCGATTTCGGGGAGCGGCATGCGACGCGGGTCGAAGCGAGATCGGTCCGATCGACCGTTCCCATCCTCGGAATCGCGCCGACCCAAGCGAGACGGCTTAAGATATCACCCCGTGGCGGTCCCAGTTGAGTGCAGCGTCATGCGGAAAAAGGGACCGACAATAATCCCGGTGTTGGCATTGCCGGACGTCGAGACGGGTGGGTCCACGACGGCCTCAAAGAGCATGGCCGTCCCCTGGTCCGTGGCGCACTTGTACTTGCCCGTGCCCGCGACGATCTTGTAGGTATACTGTCCGGGAAACGCCGAGAAGCCCGACTGGGGCGGACCCGTGAGCTGGAGCGTGACGCTCCCTTGCACGTTCGAGAGGATCAGTGTGCCGGTGGCATGGCCCTTGGCGATAAAGCCGGTCGAGTGGAGGGTCCCCTGAGCCTGGACCGTGCCCAGTGGCTGGATCGTTCCCGAGCCCTTCAGCGTTTGCGTCTCACCGCTGTCCGGGGTTCCCGGCTGGATCGACCAGGACCCGCTGACTTCGCCGTTCAGGGCGATGTGATGTCGATTGACCGGCGGCGCCACGAGGGCGGTCGCCGCGCTCGGCCCCGCCACTCCAGCAGCGTTCAACAAAGTCTTGCCTTCAAGCGCCTCGATCTGAGGTCTTCGGATGTCCTTTCCCATGGGTATCTCCTGTCGTGAAGACTGCGACCTGGTGTGGAGGCATCTCCGCACAGCAAAACAAGGATAGGACATGCTTATCGGAGTTACGCAGTGTGTGTTGAGTTCTGCCGAACCGAACGCCTAAGTTGCTTCTCAGTAAAGAGATCGGGCGCAGTCGGACCCAATACGGCCCATCTACCCGAAGATGAGCCGAGCGGATTGCAGTCAGTTAGTAACTCCTATGACTCGTAAAGTCGTTGGCTCGTTGCACTGGCCGACATGTCCTGGTACGGAAATCG
>JBKOZB010000294.1:0-7994 GCA_046744225.1 Planctomycetota bacterium
AGCTTGATGCTTGCTTGTTCAATCGCCCTGCGGGCCGGGAGTCTCAAAGCGCGCGGTGAGCTGTGCGCCACGAGCCCGAGATCGACCGGCATTCGACCGTTCGGTACAATTCAGGGAGATTGATGCCGATGAGCGTCCTGAAGACGAATCTCAGGAGCCTGAAACGGAAATTCGGCCCCGCCGCGCACCGGCTCGGCTCGATGGACCACGGGGAGGGCGGGCCGCTCCGGACCGATCGGAAGCCATTCGCTCCCGACGGCCATTATCACTCGCCCGTCGTGAACCTCGACGAGGTCGAGCGCGATCAGGAACGGATTTGGCCGGCGGCGCCCGAGCTCCAAGGGATCGACTTCAACCGCGCGGCGCACGAGCACTTCCTTGCCGGCCCGTTCGCCCGGTTCATCGGCGATTACGACTACCCCGTCAAGGCGCCCGAGGACGGCCAGCCGCCGCGCTTCTACGAGCGGAACCCGATGTTCAGCAAGCTCGACGCGCGGGTCCTCTTCATCATGCTCCGCGCCTTGCGGCCAAGGAAGATGATCGAGATCGGGTCGGGCTACAGCTCACTGCTGACGGCCGACGTCAACCGACGCTATCTCGGCGGGGAGCTCGAGCTGATCTGTGTCGAGCCGTCCCCTCCCCTCTTCCTCCGCCGGAGGGACAACGGCATCGCCCGCGTCATCGCGAAGCGGGCCCAGAACCTGCGCGGGCTGCACCGGGAGCTCCAGCCCGGAGACATCCTGTTCATCGACTCGTCGCACGTCGCGAAGACCGGCAGCGACGTCAACAACCTGTACTTCGAGGTCCTGCCCCGACTGGCTCCGGGCGTCATCGTCCACATCCACGACATCTTCTTGCCCCTCGACTACCCGAAGCACTGGGTCTTTGGCGGGCGAAGCTGGAACGAGCAATACCTCGTCCAGGCGATGCTCACCTTCACGAACGCGTTCAAGATCCTGTTCTCGTGCGCCTACTGCCACCACGCCATGCGGCCCGTCCTGGCCCAATCGCTCGGGGGCGAGCCGCTCGACGGGCAGAGCCTCTGGCTGCTGAAGCTCGACCCGGCCCACCCCGATCGCGACCCGGGCCGCGCCGCGCGAGGATGGTGAGAATGGAGCCAAGCCGTCGGCCGCAGACCTTGGACCGCCGCGCGTTCTCCGGGGCGCGGGACTGGGGATCGGTGCAACGTCCTTTTTGCTCGCATGTCGATCAGTTCCCGCCGAACGACATGGCCTGCGCGATCGTCGAGGAGTTCCAGATCCCATCTATCCGACCATCGCCGAGGCGCTCTGCCTGAGCGGCAAGCGGCTAGCGGTCGATGCCGTCCTGCCGATTGGCGAGCACGGTCGATATCCGATCGACGTCAAGGGCAAACGCGAGTATCCGCGCAAGCGGTTCTTCGACGCGATCGTTGCCGTTTTCGAGGCGAGCTGTTCAGCGACGACCTCGTCCAGTTCATCAAGGACCCGATCAACGTGACGACCTGGCAGGCGCTCGGGAGCCGCAACGGGGGCGCGGTGCTCAGCGCCGACACCTACTGATCGATCCCGACTGGCGCGACGCGATGCGGCGGGTCAGGCCGCCACGTCGTCGTCCGCCAAATCCTCCGATTCCGGTTCCAAGACGAGGTCGAGGTCGAGCCCGCCGCCGGTGGGATTGTCCGACGCATCGAGATCGATGCCCAGATCGTGGAGCAGGCTCATCTCGGCGTCGTCGTCGAAGTCCGGGTCGTCGTCCTCGACGTCGGGTTCGTCGTCTTCCTCGTCGAGTCCAGGGCCGTTCGGGAGGAAATCGTCCAAGTCCGGGTCCACCTGGATGGCCGCGGCGTCCTCGGGGTCGAGGGCGACCACCTCATCCCAGGCCGGCTCGTCGTCGCTGACGTTGACGAGGTCGTTCTCTCTCATCAGGGTTCCCTCCTTCGTCGATCGTTCATCCGAATCGATCGCAATTCTCTGCCAGGGAATCTCGCCCAGTACGAGCATCGTGGCGGACCTCCTAACCTGGCATCCGCAATGCAGCGCTCGTCATGGTGGCGCCCGCCCTCCGCTTCGGTAGCGGACCGGCCAGTCGAGCCGCGGAGGGTCGAGGGCTCCGATTTTATCGATCGCTCCCAATAGGAACAGATCAGGAGTGGCACCAGGGCCGAAACCAGGCGAGATTACCGCTGAGGATCGAGAGGGCTGCTCATTGGTCCACCTCGGACGTATGATGGAGAAGTCGCGGCTCGCGCCTGTCTGACGCGCCGGACGGACCCAGGAAGGTGGACGCGGCGATGAGGATCTTGCACACCGCCGACTGGCACCTGGGCGATCGCCTCGGCCGGATCGACCGGACCGACGACCTGCGCCGGGGAGTCGAGCGGATCGCCGGTTATTGCGAGAGCGAGGTGGTTGACCTGCTGCTCGTCGCGGGGGACCTGTTCAGCGACCTGAGCCGGCCTGATGCCCTGCGAGAGTCAATCGCGCATTTGCAGGAGGTCTTCCTCCCGTTCCTCCGCCGGGGAGGGACGATCGTCGCGCTGACCGGCAACCACGACAACGAGACCTTCTGCCAGACTTTGTGGCACGCGCTGACGCTCGCCGCGCCGAAGGGCGTCAACGGCGCGCCGGGGCGCGGGGGGCGGCTCTACCTGGCGACCGGCCCGAGCGTCCAGACGATCGCCGGGCGCGACGGCCGGCTCGTCCAGTTCGTCTTGATGCCCTATCCGACCGCTGGGCGCTACCTCGACGACCAGGCCCGGCGGTTCGAGAGCCAGGAGGAGCGGCAGCGGGCCGTGCAGGCAGCCTACGCCGCCCGACTCCGCCAGTTGCAGGAGGGCCCGCACTTTCGCCCCGACCTGCCGACCGTCCTGGCCGCTCACATCCACGTCGAGGGGGCCCGGTTCCCCGGCGCCTTCCGCATGGACGCGCGCGAAAGCCTTGTCTTCCCCGCCGAGCACGTCCCCGACGACTGGGCTTACGTCGCGCTCGGGCACATCCACCAGCCCCAGGCGCTCGGCGGCAAACCCCACGTCCGCTACTCCGGCAGCATCGACCGCCTCGACCTCGGCGAAAAAGGCGACCGCAAGAGCGCGGTCCTGATCGATGTCGGCCCCAAGGGGCTGCGTGAGCCGCCGGCTTTGCTCTCACTCGACGCCACGCCGATCTATGAAGTCGTTATCACGAAGCCGGATGAAGAATTGCCCAATCTCCGCGCGATGTATCCCGACGCCGACCGCGCTCTTGTCCGCTACCACCTGACCTACCGCCCCAGCGTCGATAACCTGCTGGCGATCCAGGACGGGCTCGACCGGATCTTCCCCCGCTGGTACGACCGCGACTGGCAAGAGGCGGGCGCCTTTACTCCGACCGGCCAGGGGCAGATCGAGGTGGCTCCTCCCACGCACCGGAGCGTCCGAGAGACGGTGATGGACTACCTCGCCGCCGAGCTGGCCGACCACGACGACCGCCAGGCCGTGGTCGACCTGGTCGACGCCTTGCTCGCGGAGGAGGACCCGGCGTGATCCCGCTCCGCATCTTCTTGAAAGGTTTCCTCTGCTACCGCGAGCCGCAGGAGTTCCGGTTCGACGGCGCCTCGCTCTGGATGCTCTCGGGACTGAACGGCAGCGGCAAATCCACCGTCTTCGACGCGCTCACGTACGCCCTCTTCGGCCAGCACCGCGACGGCTCGCAAGACGCCTTGGAGCTGATCCACAAGGGCGTCAAGGGGCTCGCCGTCGAGGTCGACTTCGACCTCGACGGCACGCGCTACCGCGCCCAGCGCACACTCCAGCGCGGCGCGCGGGGCAGGCCGTCGGTCAGCCAGCAGTTGCGTCGATACGTCCCTCCCGCCCCCGGCGACGACGGACCTGGCCACTGGGAACCCGTCCCCGACACGACCAGGAAGGCCGACTTCAACGCCTGGGTCCGAGAGCACCTCGGCCTGTCGTACGAGACGTTCACCTCGTCGGTCCTGCTCATGCAGGGGCAGTCCGAGAAGCTCATCAGTGCCAAGAAGGCGGACCGGTTCCAGGTCCTCTCGGCGATCGTCGATCTCGAACGGTTCGGGCGCCTCCACGAGCGGGCCGACCGCCGCCGCCTGGCGCTCAAGGCCGAGGCCGAGGGCCTGCAACGGCGGCTCGCCGTCGTCCCCGAGGTCCCTGACGAGGCGATCGAAGCGGCCGCGCAGGCGATCGCCTCGGTGCAGGAGCGGACCCGCCGAGCGCAGGACGAGGTCGATCGCCTCCAGGGGCTCGACGCCCAGGCCCGCCGCTGGACCGCGCTTCAGGCCGAGCGCGCCAAGCTCCAGGCGTGGTGCGACCAGGCCCAGGACCTCCTCGCCGAGACCCCGGCCATCGAGCGCGACCTCGACCGGCTGAACGAACTTCAGGCCGTCTTGCCCCACCTGGTCATCGCGATCGAGCAGCGTGACCGGCTCGAACGCTCGAATCGGGCCAGCGCGGCCCTCGAAGCCGAACAGGCGGCCCTCGAAGCTGACCTCCGCCGCCGCGACGATGACCTGGAACGCGCCGAACGCGACTGGAACGCCTTGAAAGGTGCCATTGCCGACAACGAGCGCCGCGAGCGTGCGCTGGCCGACCGCCTCCGCGTCCTCTCTGCGCTGCTGGCCATCGTCAATCTCTGCGACCAGCAGCGGCGCAAGCGGGATCAGCTCGAAAAGGAACTCGCCGCGGACCCGCCGGACCTCGCCGAAGCCTGCGCCCGCGACGAGGCCGAACTGGCCCGGCTGACTGCCCTGAGCCAGGCGCTCGCCCCGCTCGGTCGGCTCCGCGAGGAGCGCGAGGGGCTGCGCCTCGCCCTCCGGCGTCAGTCTGAGGCCGCCGAGGCCGGGCGCGCGGCCCTCGATCGCGGCCGCGCGATCGAGGCCGAGGTCGTCGACCTGGCCCGCGCGCTCTCCGAGGCCAACGCCGAGTGGCGGACGGCCAACGATCGCGCCATCGAGCTCCGGATGCTCCGCAACCAGGCGGCCCTCCGGCGCCGGGAGATCGACAAGCTCGCCGGCTCGCCCGAGTGCTGCGCCTGCGGTCAGCCCCTCACTCCCGAGCACCTCCAGGCCGAGCGCGCCCGCCGCGACGCCGAGGTCGAATCCGCCGAACGCCAGTCTCGGCAGGCCGAGCACGCCGCCGCCGAAGCCGCCGGTCGCGAGCGGGCGATCCTTGAGATCAAGGCGGGCGCCGACACCCGCCTGGCCGCCGAAACCCGGCTCGCCGAGATGCATCAGCGCGACGCTCAACACGCCGCCGAAGCCGCCGAGCGCCACGCACGCCAGTGCCTCTCGGCCTATCGCGAGCTGGCCGAGCCGTTCCGCAGCTGGGTCAGTCCCGAGCCGCCGAGCGGCTGGCTCGCCACGAATTATCCCACCGCCGAAGAGATCGAATCCGCCCGACGCGAGGTTGAACGCCTGGAGGCCCTTCGAACGCATCAGGCGAGGGCGAAGCGCGCCCTGGAAAAGAAACGGCTCCTCGAAGGTCAGCGCGATGCGGTGCAGCAGACCCTCGACGAGCAGGAGCGGGCGCTGCCGGGGGACCTCGCCAAGATCCGCACTGAAAACGACCGGCTCGCCGCCGAGGACCGCGCCCTCAAAGACCGCCTGAACCAGCGGCGCGGCCGCGAGAAGGCCACGCCGAAGGCGCTCGAACGGCTCCGCCAGGAGCGCGACGCTGTTCGGCGGCGGATCGAGGAAAAGACCCGCCAGGGCGAGGTCGAGCGCGCCCGCCGCGCGGAGTATCGCGAGGCCCTGGCCCGGGCCCGCGCGGCGCTCCCGGCCGCCTGGTCCGACCGGGCCGAAAGTGCCACGACCGACGACCTGCGCGCCTGGCAAGAGGAACGGGACGCCCTGCGCGCCCGGGGGACCGAGGCCCGCGCCGAGGCGCTGCGCCAGGCCCGCTCCCAGTTCGACCTCCAGCGCCGTCGGCTGGCCGAGCTGGACGAGGAGCAGGCCGAGTTCCCGACCGAGGCCCGGTGCGACCCCGGATCGCTCTGCGACCGCCTGGCCGAGGCCCAGGCCAGGCGCGACCGTTGTATGGACGACCTGGTTGCCGCTCGCCGCCGCGCCGACCAGCTCCACGACGCCCGCGCCGAGCGCGCGCGGCTCGACGAGGAGTTCCGCGCCGCCGACAAGGCGCACCGCACGGCGGCCCTGCTCGCCCGACTGCTCGGCCCTGACCACTTGCAGCGGCACCTGGTCCGCCAGGCCGAGCGGCGGATCGTCGCGATCAGCAACGGCATCCTCGACCGCCTCTCCGGCGGCCAGCTCCGGCTCGACCTCCGGCCCGAGTCGCCCGGCGGGCGCAAGGACGACGAGGCGCTCGACCTGGTCGCCTACAACAAGACGGCCGGCCCCGACCCGATCGGCGTCGCCTTCCTCAGCGGCAGCCAGCGGTTCCGCGTCGCGGTCAGCCTGGCGCTGGGGATCGGCCGTTACGCCGGCCGCCAGCACCGGCCGATCCAGTCGGTCATCATCGACGAAGGGTTCGGCTGCCTCGACCGGCAAGGGCGCCAGTTCATGATCCAGGAGCTGCAGAACCTGCGCGGCGAGCTCGACTGCATCCTGCTCGTCTCGCACCAGGAGGAGTTCGCCCAGGCGTTCCCGAACGGCTATCAGCTCGAGCTGCGCGACGGCACGACCATCGCCACCCGGTTCCAGCGCTGAACGGTCGAGCCGATTTCCCTCCCCTCCTCGACGAGACTGCGCAGCTTGCACAAATCACGTAAGGGTCCGGCGAACACCACTCTGGGTGAGGTGCGGTCTACCGGACGCTGACACTGCGTCCGCCGGGGCCGGGTGCCCGGGGCGGGGGTCTGCGGACTCTCCGAGATCTTCGACGCTCTCCTCGCGCTCGAACGTGAGCTGGAGGCCCAGGAGGAGAGCGGTATCCGCTCGCGTGTGACGCTCGGTCGTTTCGTCGGCCGGGCCAAGGATCACGCTCGTCCGCCCGTCTCTTTCGGCGCCGGGGCGGCTACGGAGCCGGGGGGTCCATGCCCAGGAGCCACCACTCGTCCGGCGCGGCGTCCGGGTCCGCGTCCTTGCCGGACTCCTCCGGGGTATCGCGGACGTCTAGCCAGAGCAAGACGAGGCTGACGCCGGTCGCGATCACGAGCAGCCACTCGCCCGGCTTGTTCCACCAGGCGAGCAGGCCCCCCGCCGAGAACGCCAGCGCCACCGCGAGGATGATCAGCGAAAGCCAGCGGTGGAACCGGCCGATGTCGGTCTCGTGGAACTCGGCCAGCGAGCGGTAGACGTGCCGGCCCTCGTCGTGCGGGGTGCAAAACGCCTTGAGCACGCACTCGTTGCACGACGAGGCCGGAGCCTTGTAGATGGCTAGCTTGTTCCGGTCGTCGAGGGTGTGCAGGGTGAGCAATTCCCCCTGCGGACACTCGTAGCGGTCGAGCTCGGCATCGTACGCGAACCCGGTGTGGGCATATCTCTGGGCGCGATGGAAATGGGCCCTGGCCAGGAATTCCAGGGCCCAGCCACCGACCCACAAGACGAGCAGGTACACCAAGAGCAGGCCGAGCCCCAGGTCGAACGCAAGGCCCCACGCGGTCAGTGTCGGCAACATTGAGGAAGACCCTCCCCGGATTGGTCCGGTCGCGCCCGGCTCAGGCCCGGGCGGTGGCCCCGGCCGGCGTGATCTCGGTGTACAGGGTGGCTTCGAGGGCGGTTCCCGTCTGGTCCACCGGGGCCGGGGTCTTCCGCGTCCGCAGCGCGACCTTGAGGGTCAGCCAGACCAGGGGGGCCGAGCCGAACATGAACAGCACGTCGCCCGGCATCCGCGCCCACGACAGCCACGGGTAGTTCCGGAACCATTCCGTCCGCGCGTGCCAGTAGCCGTTGGTCACCACGTCGCCGAGCTGCAAGACCCCCAGCGGGAACAGATGCCCGAGGATCATCAGCATCAACCCGACGTTCGTCGCCCAGAACGAGAAGCGGACCAGCCCCTCGCTCCAGTCCTCGGGCCGGGCCAGGTACCGCGTGCAGAACACCAGCAGCGC
>JBKOZB010000290.1:0-8630 GCA_046744225.1 Planctomycetota bacterium
CGACGCCCTGTTCAAGCCCAAGGGCCAGAACCAGCGCATCAACCAGGCCCTGACAGAGCTGCGCGAGGCCCGGGACGAGCTCAAGCGGTCCCAGTTGCCCAGCGACCAGTGGCAGCAGCACGACCGCTCCCTTCGCGACGCTCAGGAGCAGGCCGCCCGGCTGAGCGAGCAGATCCACGCCTCCCGCCGCGATCTCAACCGGCTGACCTGCGTTCGCGATGCGATCCCGCAAGTTGCCCGCCGGCGCCGGCTCGTGGAGGAACTCGGCCGCCTCGGTCATGTCGTCCGGCTCCGCGATTCCTTCGGCGACGAGTGCCGCGACGCGCAGGACGACCACCACCGCGCCCTCCGCGACATTGACCATGCCCGCGCCGAGCTCGCCGAGATCAACAAACGCCTGGCCATGACCGAGCCGCCCCGGATGCTGCTCGAGCCGCACCGGAGATCGAAGCGCTTCAGCAGCAGCTCGGCGCGGTGGAGAAGACCGATCGGGACCGTGTGCGGCACGAGAACTTCCGGCTCGACGACGAGCATCAGGCGCGCAAGATTCTCCGTGAGCTCGGCCGATCGACCGTACTGGATGAGGCCGAGGCTCTGCGTCTCCGCGTCGATGAGCCGACGATCATTCGCGCCCTGAGTCAGCGGTACGCCAACCTCCGCGGACAGGCCGACGAAGCCCGCAAGACGATCGCCCGGCATGAGGACCAGATCGCGCGCTGGCAGCGCGATCTGGCTGACCTCGAGGTGCCCCGTGATGTCGAGGCCCTCCGACGCACGCTCCGCCAGGCCCGCAAGGCCGGCGACCTCGATGCTCGCCTCACCGAGGCCCGCGCAGACCTCGCCAGGGCCGAGAGAAAGGCGTCTCTTGCCCTGTCGCGACTCCCCGGCTGGCGCGGATTGGCCGAGAACCTCCAGCACCTGGCCGTCCCCCTTGACGCCACCCTGGATCAGTTCGAATCGGCGTTCCAGGAGGCCGAGCGCGATCGGAGGACGCTCGACGATCAGCGGACCGCCGAGGACGAGTCGATTCGTCAGCTTGAGGCCCAGGTTCAAGCCTTGGAGCTTCAACATAAGGTGCCCACCGAGGACGACCTTCGCGACGCCCGCTGCCGCCGGGAGGAGGGCTGGCATCTGGTCCGTGCCGCCTGGCTCGATGGCGCAGCCGAGGACGGCCTCCGCGCCACATTCCTGGCCGAGTTCGCCCCGGGCCGGACGCTGGCCGAGGCTTACGAGCAAAGCGTCCAGCGCGCCGATGGGCTGGCCGACCGCTTGCGACGCGAGGCCGACCGCGTCGGCCGCAAGTCCGAGTGGCTGGCTCAGCTCGACCGGCACCGCGCCGCGTGCGAGGACCTGGATCGCGACCGCCGGCAGCTCGACGAGTGCCAGGCCTGCCTGGACGCGGAGTGGGACGCGCTGATCGGTCCGCTCGGAGTCAGGGCGCGGACGCCGACCGAGCTGCGCGCCTGGCTCCGCCGTCGAGACGAGGTGGTGCAGCTCATCGAGAAGGTGCAGGAGGCCCGCCAAGCCGTCGAGCCGCTCGAACAGATCCACGACTCGCACCGCACGGCGCTGAGCTGTGCCCTGGAGGACCTCGGCGAACTGTCCTTGCCATCCCACCGCGGTTTGGCGGAATGGCTGGAGCATGCCGAGGCCCTCTGCACGCGCATGGATGAGTCGGTCCAGCGCCGCGCGAAGCTCGAAAGCAAGCTCGCCGATGCCTGTGCCGAGCTGGCCAACACCCGCCTCTCGCTCCAGACGGTGGAGGGCGAGCTGGACGCCTGGCGCGCCGAGTGGTCCGCGAAGATGGCCCGCATCGGTATCGAGGCCGAGGCCAGTCCCGAACAGGCCGAGATCGTCCTGACCAAGATTAAGGACCTTTTCGAGACGCTGGACAAACGCCGTGACAACCAGAGCCGCATCCGCGGGATCGACCGTGACGCCGACCAGTTCCGCGCCGCCGTCGCCGACCTGTCACGTCGCGTCGCCTCCGACTTGGCCGATCGGCCCGCCGAGGAATGCGCTCGCGAGCTGTCCCGTCAGCTCCAGGAGGCGCGGGCCGTCGAGCAACAACGGGCGACCCTCACTCAGCAGCGTGACCGCGAGACCCAACGGCTCGGCATCACCGAGGACGAGCGCGAGGCCACCGCCGCGCGACTCGAACGGCTCTGCCAGGAGGCCGGCTGCATCTCGCCCGACAAGCTATCCGAGGCTGAGCGCTGCTCGCGGGACCGCACCCGGCTGGAGGATGACCTCCGCGCCTGCGAGGACCAGATCCTCGCTCTCGGCGCCGGCGCGGTCATGGCCGAGTTCGCCGCCGAGGTTGAGCGGGCCAATGCTGACCGTCTGGAATCTGACATCGCACAGCTCGAAGCCGACCTCGGCGCGATGGAGAGGGAGCTGCACAGCGTCAAGGAAACCATCGGCGCCGAGCGCCGCGAGCTGGCCCGCATGGATGGCGGCGACCGCGCGGCCGAGGCCGCCGAGAAAGTCCAGACCATCTCCGCCCGGCTCCAGGCCGACGTGGCCCGCTATGCCAAGCTCAAGCTGGCCGCCTCCGTCCTCAATCGGGGCATCGAGAGATACCGCGACAAGAGCCAGGGGCCGGTCCTTCGCGGGCCAGCCAGCTTTTCGCCGACCTGACCGACGGCTCGTTCACTCGCCTCCAGATCGATGACGATGGCGACGGCCGCGCCGTGCTCAAGGGCGTTCGCACCGACGACCACCTCGTCGGCGTCGAGGGCATGAGCGACGGCTCGCATGACCAGCTTTACCTGGCGCTACGGCTGGCCAGCCTCGAGTCCTGGCTTCAGGCTCACGAGCCAATCCCGTTCGTCGTCGACGACATCCTCCTGAATTTCGATAACCGTCGCGCCCTGGCCGCACTGCGCGCCTTGGCCGAGCTGTCGCAGCGCACCCAAGTCCTCTTTTTCACGCACCACGATCATCTCCTCGATTTGGCCCGGACGAACTTACCTCAGGACATCGTCTTTGTTCAGAAACTGCCCGCGCTTCGAGCTGAATGAGCCCATGCAACTCCCGTACATAAGGGGAATAAGCCGGGAATCGCGGGTGGTGATAATTTCCCGAACGGCAACGAAGGTCAAGATCGTTTCTCGCGAATTCCGACAGAATTACTAGAGATTAATTCGGGCGAGAGATCGCGGAGCCTACCGACGCCCCTCCGAGTCGGGGAGGGTTTGGCTTCTTCGAGTGCTTCAGCGGGTCAGCCGGTAGATCAGCAGCGCGGCGCGCTGGATCTGCGGGATGAGGGAATCGAGTTCGACGTATTCGTCCGGCGCATGGGAGTGTTCGCCGCGGGCCCCCAGGCCATCGAGGCCGACGACCAGGTCGGCGATGAAGGAGAGGTCGCCGGCGCCTCGGCGGCTCGGGTCGAGCGCCTGGATCGGGCCGAGGCCGAGGTCCTGGCTCACGCAATCGAGCGCGCGGAGGATCGCGTAGTTCCCCTCCTTCGGGGCCATGGCCGGGTATTCGTCCTGGAAGGCGATCGTCGCCGAGGTGCGCGACAGGTTGCGCGCGGCGATCGCGCGCATCCGGGCCTTGGCCCGCTCCCGCTGTTCGTCGCTGATGAACCGCAGGTCCCCCCTGGCGACGAACAGGCCGGGAATGATGTTGGTCTTGCCGTGAGCCGTCCCGTGGCCGTCGTTGGCGCCGTGCGTGACCTCGGTCCCGCCCAGGACGAGGCTCGGGTTGATGGTCAGGCCCTCCTCGCGAGACACTTCGGAGCGGAAGGCGTCGAGGATGCGGGAGGCCTCGAAGATCGCGCCGCCACCGGACTTGGCGCCGAGGATTCCGGAGGAGTGCCCGGTGGCCCCCTGAACGTGCAGCTCCCACGACGAGACGCCGCGTCGGGCGACGGTCGCGGTGTCGTCGATCGCCGTTTCGAAAGCGAGCGCCACGTCGCTCCGGCCGGCCGCCTCGCGGAGGTCAGCCCGGCTCCGCGCGATCGGCGCGCCGGCGTCCTCCTCGTCGCCGGTCAGGACCACGATGACCTGGCGGTCGTCGAGCACGCCGGCGTGCTGGAGCGCGCTGAGCGCGAACAGGAGGATGACGTCGCCCGCCTTCATATCCACGGTCCCAGATCCCGTCGCCCGCAGCCCCTCGCGCCGGAACGCACAGCCCTGGAGCACCGTGTCGAGGTGACCGATCAGCAGGACGCGCTTCCCGCGCGTCCCCGGATGCTCCGCGACGAGGTGCCCCGCACGTTTCATCCCCGCCGGCATCGCGGCCCAGCGCGTCCGGAACCCGAGCTGATCGAACTCGGCCCGAAAGACCCTCCCGACCTCCCGGACCCCGTCGAGGTTCTGCGTCGCGCTCGGGATGTTGACGACGCGCTCGAGCAACGCGACGGCCGGCGCGGCGTGATCGCCGGCGTCGTCCCGGATGCGGCGCTCCTCGGGCGACAATCCCTGCGCGGCGGCCAAGCTCGGCCCCAGCAGTGCGGTGATCAGTGCCGAGGCGAGCGCGGCCATCCCGGATCGAAAAAAGAGGTGTGCCATGAATCAACCTCAATTTGTTAGTAAAATTGAGCACATTAAATTAGAGAGTCTTGACCGGGTTGTCCACCGTATTTGTAGGATGCGTGAAACGCACTTTGGAGTGTACGTCTCCCAATTAGTGCGTTTCACGCATCCTACGAACCATCCATATTTACTCTCGTTGCACACAAACCACCCAAATTTTCAGGACCGGATTGACGAAAGGAGTAGAATGGAGCGATTCCCTCGGACGCGGTACGAGGGGGGAGTGGAAGTTGACACGGCCCGCGTTGACGAGGTTGGGGGGGATGGGCTATGGTGCCTTCCCCGATCGATCGTGCCGGATCGACATTCCGGCGGCGTGCGTCACGGGGGCAGGGAGGCCCTTGCGATGGCCATGATTGCGGACGCGTCCCTGGCCTTGGTAACCGAGGCCGAGGGATTGGCCTTTGCCCGAGAGGTGTTGCGGATCGAGGCCCGAGCCCTGGACCGGGTGCGCGACCGGCTCGGGGTGGCGATTGCGCGGGCGGCCGACCTGGTCTACCGCTGCCAAGGGAGCGTGATCGTCACGGGGATGGGGAAGGCCGGATTGGTCGGCCAGAAGCTGGCGGCGACCCTGGCCTCGACAGGGACGCGGGCCTTTCCGCTCCACCCGGCCGAGGCGGTCCACGGCGACCTGGGCCGGATCCGGGCCGACGACGTGGTGATCGCCCTCTCCCAGAGCGGCGAGACCGACGAGGTGCTCCGGCTGATCCCGGCGCTCCGGCGGCTGGGGGCGTGCCTGATCGCGATCACCGAGCGGCCCGGCAGCTCGCTCGGCCAGGCGGCCAACCTCTGCATCGCCCTGGGGCCGATCGAGGAGGCGTGCCCGCTCGGCCTGGCCCCCTCGGCCAGCACGACCGCCTTAATGGCTGTCGGCGACGCCCTGGCGCTCCTGGTGAGCCGGATGCGCGACTTCCGGGCCGAGGACTTCGCGCTCTATCACCCGGCCGGGACGCTCGGGCGCAAGCTCAGCCGGGTCGAGGACGTGATGCAGACCGGCTCGCAGCTCCGCCGGGCGCGGGTCGAGGAGACCGTGCGCGAGGTCTTCGTCCGCCTGGCCGGCCCACGGCGCCGGTCGGGGGCGGTCCTGGTCGAGGACGAGGATGACCTGTTGGTCGGCATCTTCACCGACAGCGATCTGGCCCGGCTGTTCGAGAAGCGGCGCGAGGCCGACCTCGACCGGCCAATCGGCGAGGTGATGACACCCGATCCGGTCCAGGTCACGGTCGGGGCGACGATCGCCGAAGCGGTTGAGGCGCTCAAGGCCCGGAAGATCAGCGAGCTGCCGGTCGTGGACCGGGGCGGGCACCTCGTCGGCCTGATCGACTTGACCGACCTGATCGGCCTGGTCCCAGTCGAGTGGGAGGAATGACCCCTGATGCGACCGTCCGCCGACCTGGCCGCGCGGTGCGGGCCGATCGAGCTGCTGCTGGTGGACGTCGATGGCGTCCTGACCGACGGGATCATCGCGGTTGATGATCACGGGGTCGAGACGAAGCACTTCCACGTCCGCGACGGCAGCGCCTTCACTCTCTGGCGCCAGGCGGGGAAGCGGGCGGCGATCCTCTCGGGGCGGTGGGCCCCCCTGGTCAACCGCCGCGCGGCCGAATTGGGGATCGCGCCGGTGATCCAGGGCGTGGCGCAGAAGGGGGCGCCGTTCCGGGCCCTGATCGCCGAGTTGGGCCTCGACGCCCGGCAGGTCTGCTACATGGGCGACGACCTGGCCGACCTGCCCGTCCTGGGCGCGGTCGGCCTGGCCGCCTGCCCCGCCGACGCGGCGCCGGAGGTCTGCCAGGCCGCCCACCTCGTGACCGAAGCGCCCGGCGGCCGGGGCGCGGTCCGCGAGGTCGTCGAAACCATCCTCAAGCACCAGGGGACCTGGGACGCGCTGGTTGCGCGATACCAGATCCCGGCCTGAGCCGATTTTGACGGGTAGACTTGAGCTGAGGGGCCGTCCCCGATCGGTCCGGTCGAATCCCAACGCCCAACGGATAGAGCCGTGTTCAAGAAAGCTCTTCAGGTCGCGGTGTCCTTCGGCGTGCTGCTGGCATGCTACGAAGGCTACGTGCGCGCCTTCAAGGTCGTGGCCGAGAGCCTCTCGCGGAGTCGGAAAAGCATCGAGCTGGCCGAGTTCCACCCCTCGCAGACGAACCGCGATGCGATCGACCTGGCCGAGCGCGCCTTCGGGAAGGGCCACTGGAGCACGAGCCGCGACCTCTCGATCCGCTACTACAGCAAGGAACGCGGCTACTGGATGTACGCCCGCGACTACAAGCGGCTCAAGGACGGCAAGCAGTTGCAGTTCGAGCCGTTCGCCCTCATCTGGCAGTCGCGCGACGGCAAGGACCTCAAGACGGCGCTCAGCCAGAAGGCGGTCATCGACCTCGACCAGCCGCTCGGCCTATCGAAGCCGAACGGCTCAACGATGCACGTCACGCATGCCAAGATCGAGGGCGATGTCCGGCTCCGCGACGACAAGGCCACGCCGGACGACCCGTCCGACGACCTGTTCGTCGGCCCGTTGCCCTACATCGATTACGACGAGCCCACTTTGCAGATCCGGAGCGAGTCGGACGTCGTGATCCAGGACCGCGACATGTGGATCACCGGCTTCGGCATGTTGATCACGCTCCGGCCCAAGGACGAGTCCGACCCGCGCACCGGGTTCAACGGCGCGAAGAGCGCATTCCTGAATAAGAACGTCCACATTATCATCAAGGACGTCGGCCGCTCGGGGATCTTGCCCGGTACGGCCAAGACGGAGCAGGTGCAGGGGACCAAGACCCCACTCGACCTGCGCTGTGTGGGCCAGATGCAGGTCGATCTGCCCAAGCCGAGGCTCCCGGTGCGCGTCGGTCCCCCCGCGCCCCCGGTCCCCACGCTGGCGATGTTCGACCGCGACGTCGTCGTCCAGCGCGGCAAGCTCGGCGAGACGCCCGACCAGCTCAACTGCGACCACCTGCGGCTGGTCCTGTTGCCGACCCCCAAGCCACCCGCCCCGACCCCAGCGGCGAAGCCCGCACCCCAGCCCGGTGATGCGCGCGGTGCGCCGGCCCCGGTCTCCGTTGCCATCGACGCCGAGCCCACCCCCGCCGCCAAAGGGCCGCTCACCGAACTGGCCCTGCACCGCGCCGAGGCGACCGGCCACGCCGTTTGGCTCCGCTCCGAGTCGCAGGGCATGAAGGCCCTGGGCAACGAGCTGATCTACGAGAAGTTCGCCCCCGAGGCCCCCGACCGGACCTTTTTCATGGGTGACGCGACCAAGAAGCTCCGCGTCGAGAAGATCGACTACGTGACGACCGGGCCGGAGAAGGGAAAGGTCCAGTCGGTCACGACCATCTGGGCCATCGACGCGACGATCTTTGACAACGGCCAGGGGAGCGAGACCGCCACCGTCATCGCCCGCGGCCCCGGCCTGCTCGAAACCCGCCCCGACCGCGACAAGCCGGTCGAGCGCAGGGCGATTTGGCAAGATGAACTCGAAGTCTTGCCCGTGATCGGCCCCGACAAGCTCCCGCGCAAGAAGATCACCCTCACGGGCCGCCCCCAACTCATCGACCCAGCGCAGGGCACGCTTGACGCGCGCGACCGGATCATTGCCTGGCTCAAGCCCAAGCCCAAGCCGGAACCGGCCCCCGTCGCAACCGCGCCGACAGCCGCGCCCGCCGCCGGCACCGCGCCGACACCGGCCTCGGCCACTGAGTCATTCCAGATTGAACGGATGTTCGCGCTCGAAGACGTCCACCTCAACGCGCCGGGCCGGACGATGACCGCCCGCGACCGGCTCGACGTCGAGTTCGACCTGCTCTCGCAGCCGACCAGCGTCGAGGCCGATAACGCCCCCGCCGTGCCGGTCCCCGCGACCGCACCAGCGCCTGCCGTGCCGGCCCCGGACGCCCCCGCGTCCACCCCCGCGACGCCGCCACAGCCCGCGCCCAAGCCGGCCGAGCCGAACATCAGCGTCAAGGCGAGCCGCGTCTGGGCCAAGATCCTCCAGCAGCCGGGGCAGAGCCTCGCCGTGGTCTCGAACCAGGGGCCGGGCTCGGAGAAGAACAAGGCCCAGATCCAGGAGGTCCGCCTCCGGGGCGCGGT
>JBKOZB010000034.1:0-3941 GCA_046744225.1 Planctomycetota bacterium
GCTCGATCCAAGAAGAATCGACCGATCCTCCTGGCTGAACTGGAACGTCGTTATCGTGAATTGCCCACGTTTTCGCTTTATGGCAGGTCATTGTTTTTTTTCGTATGACTATAGTCGGTTGCAGTGACCTTGGGCGGTAGCGGCGGCAACTGTCCGGTGGAAAGGTCTGTGGTCAGGGCCTCCCCCACGGTCTTCAGGGGGGCGTGGCCCCGCTGCTGGAGTGTGCGATCGACGCTCATGAGCACCGCCTGGGCGTCGGCCCCACGCTCACTCCGGTTCCTGTAGCTGTTCTTACGGATGATCACCGCTGGGCGGATCGCCCGCTCCGCGTAGTTGTTGTCGAACGGGACTTCGGGCCGATCGAGGAACCTGAACAGGTCGTCGCGATACCGCCGCAGCCGCTTGATCAGCCGCCGGGCCTGCCGGTCCTCCCACGCCGTTGCGATCAACTCGTCCAGCCGCGCGGTCAGGCGGGCGCGGCGCGAGGCGTACTCCTCGGGGGGCACCCCCTGGCGCTTTCGACGGCCTTCTGACACCGGGGGCACCAGTCGCGGTGGATCGTGTGCTCGGTGACGACCGGGGTGATCACCTCGGGGATGTCCTCGGTGATGCGGGTGCGAGCCTGGTTGGTCCGCGTCAACGGTCCCCGGCAGGTCGGCCACGCTTCGAGGCGATGGTCGACACGGCGGCCGATCGCCTCGGGGGTCGGTCGCCGTGTGCCGGAGGCACTTGCGGCGGGCGTCGGCCGGGGGCTTGAGGAATGTGGGGACCACGGCCGAGGGGGTGGCCGGTGCGGTGGCCGGTGTCCTCGGCGGTCGCTGGTCGGCCCGTTGTTTGGCCAGGGCCAACAAGGCGAAGACGACGGCCTCCTCGCCTTGGCGGTAGATCTCCCGGGCCTGCGCCTCGGTGAGGGCAGGTCCCAGGGGGACCGGGGTGGGAGGCATCTGGTCCGGCATCGCCATGGCCCACGGGGACAGAGCCAAGACGTTTACGGACCAGCGGTTTCAAAAGCAAGGTGGTCGTCCCCTGCAACCGGCTAAGGTCTTACGAAGTTCGAGTTGTCCGAGATGGGCCAGCGCCCGGACCGGCGAGGTGTCGCTAACGATGATGGTCACGACTGACCCCTCAGCCGGCTCAGTGCGGCGAGATCGTCGGCAAGGTCTTGCAAGCTCGGCCGGTAGATTGGGATCTTCCGGGCACCAAGTTCTTGCTCGAACTCAGACCGGCTCAGCTCCGCCAGCTTCGCGGCCTGCCAGAGCGTCAGCTTGCCCGCGTCGATCGGGCGACAGGCGATCTCCACGACCGTCTCGCGCACCGTCAGGCCGGCCTCTTTCAAGATCTCGTCGGGGATCACAACCGGCATCGCGTTCTCCCGCCCGGGTGGAATTGATTGCCTTCAAAGGCTCATGCCATTGTGCCATTGTACGCCAGGCCGTCTGTTCACGTCGAGAAGACCCGATCAGACGATGACCCGGAGCCGATGCAGTCGGGCGATCGCCTCGTCCAGCGTGTCGTCTCTCTTGCAGAAGCAGAACCGGATGTAGTGGCGACCAAGCGCCTTGTCGTGGAAGAAGCTGGAGCCGGGGACGGTCGCCACGCCAAAGTCGCGGACAAGGTGGCGCGCGAAGGCGACGTCGTCGGTGGCGCCGAAGGCGGTGATGTCGGCCATCACGTAGTAGGCGCCGTGGGGAGGTTGAAGGTCGAAGCCGACCTCGAGCAAAGCCGAGCAGAGCCGGTCGCGCCGGGCCTGGTAGTCGGCGGCGAGCTTCGCGTAATAGGCGCGCGGCATCCGGTAGGCGAACGCGCCGGCCTCTTGCAACGGCGCGGCGGCGCCGATCGAGACGTAGTCGTGCACCTGGCGGAACGCGTGCGTCAGATGCGGCGGCGCGATCATCGTGCCGACCCGCCAGCCCGTCACCGCGTACGTCTTCGACATCCCGCTGATCGTCACCGACCGCTCGCGCATCCCGTCCAGGCCTGCCAGCGCGACGTGCGGGCGGCCGTCGTAGACGATGTGCTCGTAGATCTCATCGGTGATCGCGACGACGTTCCAGCGGCGGCACAGGGCGGCGATCGCCTCCAGGTCGTCGCGCGTGAAGACGGTTCCGGTCGGATTGTTCGGGTTGCACAGGACGATCGCCTTGGTGCGATCGTTGAAGGCTTCGGCCAGGTCGTCGGGGTCGAAGGTCCAGCCCGGAGGGTGGAGCGGAGCGAACCGGGGGACCGCGCCGGCCAGGACGCAGTCGGGCCAGTAGTTCTCGTAGAACGGCTGCGACAGGATCACCTCGTCGCCCGGGTTGATCAGCGAGAGCAAGGCGACGAGCATCGCCTCGGTGCTGCCGCAGGTGACGGTGATCTCGGTCTCGGGATCGACGACGAGGCCCAGGTGCCACTCGGCGTGCTCGGCGATCGCCGCGCGGAGGTCCTTCGCGCCCCAGGTGATCGCGTACTGGTTGACGTCGGCCTCGATCGCGCGGCAGGCCGCCGCCTTCAGCTCAGCCGGCGCGGGGAAGTCGGGCATCCCTTGCGCCAGGTTGACCGCGCCGTGCTTGAGCGCCTCGATCGACATGCCGCGGATCACGCTCTCGGTGAACCGCGCCGCCTTGTGCGACAGCAGGGGAAGTTGCATCGGGTTGGGATCTCATCTGGCTCGGGGCCACGATCGGTCGGGCGGGACAGGGTCGGGCCCCTCGGGCGCATTGTCACCCAAGGCGGAGGAAATAGGAAGGCCGGATGGAGATGCTTCGTGATGAATGACAGATGCCGCATGACGAATGACAAAATGAGGGGAGGAGAGTTTGGCGTACGGTCCGGGGATCGCTCCAATCCGGCCGATCGTGCCAGGCATCTGATCCGTCAGGACGCGCGTGGAGCGACCGGTGAGCGCGGCCGGGTCGGTGTTTCGGCGACGGGAGGCGGATCGGGCTGCCGATACAGAAGGCGACTTTATGGAGATTCGAGGGACGATTTCCCCGGCAAGACGGCTTCCTGGCTCGGGCCGCGCGCCGTTGTCCGGGGGATCGCGCCTGAAGTCAGGGAGGGACTTCCCCATGTCGGTTGATCGCAAGCAGGGCCGCCGGACGAACCATCGCGCGTTTCGGCCGACGCTGGACGGCGGACTCGAATCGCGGCTCTTGCTCTCGAAACTGCCCGGCAAAGTCTTCCTGAACCATCCCCAGCCGGGGGTCGCCTACGTTCACAAGCAGCCGCCGCTCCGGAGCGGGACGCACGCGGATCACTTCCCCGTCGCCGTATTCCCGCGCGGGCCCTCGGCCAAGGTCGAGGTGGCGCACGGCGGGCAGAGCGTGGTCGTCGGCACCCCCGATGGCAGCCATTTCCAGATCAGCTTGACCCAATTCGTCCCGACCCCGCCCACGTCGACGACCGGGGCGGCCGTGGCGGTGACGCAGCCGCCGATCCAGGGGCAAGTCCCGGGCGCGGGGGCGATCCAGCCGATCGGGACAGTCCGCGCCTATCAAATGTCCGGCGGCAGGGTCGGCCTCATCGTGGATGGGACGACGACACAGTCCGAGCTAACCATCAGCCCGGTTCCCTTCAAGCAGCGCAAGGGCTACGCGCACAGCTTCGCGTACGCGCAGACGAAACAATCTCATATCCTGAACATCGGCCAGATCATCGTCAACAGCGGCGTGATCTCGGCGATCAACGGCTACCACACCGCCGACCTGTCCGGCTCGCTAAATATCTTGGGCAGCCAGACCGTGGACCGGCTCTCCTTCGACGCCCTGCTGCCGGGCGCCTCGATCCAGACCGGTGGCGACCTGAACACGCTCGACGTGCTCAACGGCGCCACGCTGGCCAGCGGGGGCACCATCAACATCGGCCGCGACCTGAACCTGATCAACGTCGGCACGGATCTGGATCTCAGCAACGGCGCCAATCTCTCCATCGGCCGCTTCCTCGGCGCAGTCCCTCAGCCC
>JBKOZB010000242.1:0-4518 GCA_046744225.1 Planctomycetota bacterium
GCGGAACTCCTGCCCGACGATCGACCACCTCGATGAAGCTATCGAAGGTGCGCTCAATGGTGCGGGTCCGTGAAACGCACCCTAGGGGATTCGGCCTCACGTGAGTGCAGGCCCGAACCCCGCGGAGCGCCGGCCCTTGAGTGCCAGTCTACGGCACGGACGGCGGTTGAGAACGTCTCGGGGTCGTCGGCGTGGTCGATTTCGGCCAGGAGAGGAATCCCGTCGAGTCGGCGAGCCAGCTCGTCGGCGTTGGTGGCCTCGGCGAGGGGATGGACCGTCGGCGCGGCGGCGTTGAGCACCAGGCCGGCGACGCGGAGGGCGCGGAGGCGGGCGGCCTCGACGGTCAAGAGCGTGTGGTTGAGCGTCCCCAGCCCGCGCCGGGCGACGATCACGAGCGGGTAATCGAGCGCGACGGCCAAGTCGGCGACGGTCGTCTCCTCGGCCAGCGGGCAGAGCAGCCCGCCCACCCCTTCGACGATCATCACGTCGGCGCGGTCGGCCCACCAGGCCAGCGCCCCGGCGACGGCGTGCTCGACCCGCGCGAATTCCAGCGGCGTCCCCAGGCGCCGGGCCGCGACCGGAGGGGCGAGCGGCTCTTCGAACGCGATCGGGGTCACGCGCTCGCGGGGAATCCCACCGCCAACGGCTGCGATGAGGGCCCCCGTGTCGTCCTCCGCCCCGACGGACCCAGTCGCGACCGGCTTGAGGACGCCGACCCGCCGCCCTCCCTCGGTCAGGCTCCGCGCGATCGCCGACGCCAGCCGCGTCTTGCCGACGCCGGTGTCGGTACCGACCACGAAGAGACCCGGTACGGTCATCGGGGCGAACCCTCCCCTTCCTCGGTAACGATTCGCACGCATTGTAGCATCACGTCGAGCATCTCGTCGAGTTGTGCGGCGGTGATCGCCAGCGGCGGCATGACGACCAAGACGTCGCCGAGGGGTCGGATGAGCAGGCCGAAGTCGCGCGCCAGGGCGCAGACGCGAGCGCCGATCTGCTCAGTCCAGGCATAGGGGGTCTTCGTCGCCTTGTCGACGACCAACTCGATCCCCGCGATCAGGCCGCGCTGGCGGACGTCGCCGACGTGCGGCCGGGCCGCGAACTCGGTGAGGCGCTCGGCGAGCCGGGCGATCTTCGGGCCGAGCGCGGCGAGCGTTCGCTCGTCGTCGAAGACCTGCAAGCTCGCCAGCGCCACAGCAGCGCCGAGCGGGTTCCCGCAGTAGGTGTGCCCGTGGTAGAATGTCTTCCCCTCGCGCGCCGTGCCGTAAAAGGCCGAGTGGATCTCGTCGGTCGTCAAGGTCGCGGCCAGGGGCAAATAGCCCCCGGTGATCCCCTTGGCCAGGCAGAGGAAGTCGGGCGTGACCCCTTCCTGCTCGCAGGCGAAGAGAGTCCCGGTCCGGCCGAATCCGACGGCGACCTCGTCGGCGATCAAGAGCGCGCCGTGCCGCCGGCTGATCGCGCGCAGGCCGCGCAGATAGCCCTCGGGATGGACGATCATCCCGGCCGCTCCCTGCACCAAGGGCTCGACGACGATCGCCGCGACCTCGCCGGGGTGGGCCTCCACCAGCCGCTCGACCTCATTCAAGCAGGCGGTCGCGCAGTCGGGCCGTGACAGGCCGAGCGGGCAGCGGTAGCAGTGCGGGCTCGGCGCCCGGAGCGCGGGGAAGAGCAACGGGCCGAACATCGCGTGGAACCGCTCGACCCCGCCAATGCTCACGTCGCCGAGCGTGTCGCCGTGATACGCCCCCCCCAGCGCGACAAACCGCGTCCGGCGCGGCTCGGGGTCGGGCCTCTGCCGCCAGTACTGGAACGCCATCTTCAGCGCGACCTCGACGGCCGTGGCCCCGTCGTCGGAGAAGAAGACGCGGGTCAGCCCCTCCGGCGCACGCTCGACCAGTCGCCGCGCCAGTGCGATCGCCGCCGGGTGCGTGATGCCCAGGAGCGTCGCGTGCGCCACCTTGTCGAGCTGAGCTCGGATCGCCGCATCGAGCGCGGGGTGGCGGTGGCCGTGGACGTTGCACCAGAGCGAGCTGACCCCGTCGAGGTAGCGCCGGCCGTGGATGTCAAACAGGTAAACCCCTTCCGCCCGATCGATGATCAACGGGTCCGACGCCGCCCAGTCGGCCAGCGGCGTGAACGGGTGCCAGAGGTGGGCGAAATCCCAGGCGCGCAGGGTCTCGGCGGAGGGGGTCGTCATCGGACTCGCTTTCCAGGGGCGCGGATTCGATGGCAAATGGGAGATGGAAAATGTCAAATTTTAAAATTAAAATATCAAATTAACTTAACATTTATGGGGATCTTTCGCTCGCCCCCGACGTCTTTCTCCCACTCCGTTTTTCCCCTTGGTCATTTTCCATCTGCTCTCGGTCTGATTCTCTCGGTCCCCTCTCCGCGTCCTCCGCGGTGAATCTCTTCATTTCTTGCGGAGCCAGACGGTCGTGCCCGGTCCGGCCATGAGCTGGCTGGCGGCGTCGCCGTTGACGACGGCGATCTCGATCCAGCCGGTGCTGCCGACCAGGGCGACGAGCGAGGCGGGGGGGCGTTCGCCGTAGGTCTGGACGAGCCCATCGATCCGGGTGCCGGCGAGTTCAAGGGTCCAGGAGTCGCGGGGGAGCGACGCGATCTGCTCGGCCGAGAGGTTCGTGACGAGGTTGCCGAAGGGGTCGCGGAAGAGCACCTCGCCGACGAAGCCGTTCTCACTGGCGATCGGCTCGAAGTTGCGGATGGTGTGGAAGCGGGTGCGGACCGGGCCGAGCTCGGATGGGTCGCCGCCGCGGACGAGGTGCGCAGCGGCCGGCGCGAGGATGTCGCGGCCGTGGAAGGTGGGCGCGACCGTCGGCCGCCGCAGCGACGGATTGGTTAGCTCCCAGATCCCCGTCGGGGTCCGGCCCAGCGCGACCCCGGTGATCAGGCCGTTGTCGGGGAGGACGAACCATTGGTCGGCGACCGCGACCGCGATCAGGCGGCGGTCGGTCCCGACCCCGGGATCGACGACCGCCAGGTGGACGGTCCCCGGCGGGAACGCCTCGACGATCCCCGCCAGCACGAACGCCCCTTCGAGGATGTTCTGGGGGGAGATCGTGTGACTAACGTCCACTAGCTGCGTGCCGGGCGCCAGCCCGAGCACGACCCCCTTGACCGCGGCCACGTACGGGCCGTCGGAGCCGAAGTCGGTTGTTAGCGTCAGGATGCCGGTTCGCATGGGGACTCTCTCCCTCCGTCGCGTGGAGAGGCGTGCGGGCGGGCCGGGGTCGTTTACTCAAACGATTCGGACAGTCGGCCCCGTCGCCGCTCCGGGGATGGCGGTCGCATCAAAGAGGGCGGTCACCCGCGTCGAGATCCCCCCGCGCGGGGTGAACTGCCCGATCACCCGCATCCGGCGCGGCCGGCAGGTCGCGACCAGATCGTCGAGAATCGTGTTGATTGAGTGCTCGTAGTAGATCCCCCGGTTGCGGTAATCGAACAGGTAGAGCTTCAGGCTCTTCAGCTCGATGCAAGTCGCGGCCGGCACATAGGTGATGATGATCGTGCCGAAGTCGGGCTGGCCGGTCTTCGGGCAGACCGCCGTGAACTCGGGGCAGGTAATCTCGATCTCGTACTCGCGCTCGGGGAACTGGTTCGGGAATGTCTCCAGCGGCATCAGTCGACTCCTGGTCCGGCGCGGCCGTCCCCTCGTCGCGGAACATCACGGCCCCCGGTGCGAGAACAAGGCAAGGGTTTCCCTTCGGTCCTTAAACGATTGTAACCGAACCCCCAGGTCCCTGGCGCGGTCAATCCTAACCGAGGGTCGTCGTGACCTGGCAAGACTTTCGAGGGGCTCATGTGGGGTACTTTGAGCCGGAGTCCCCTCCCGAACCGAGCCAGGAACAGGAGCAGCGATCGATCTGATCGGAGCGTGCGCTTGCTCCGAGGGAATTCGGTTCGGGGTTTCGGATCGGCCTTCCTGACAAACCATTTGGTTGGCTGCACCCTTGATTCGGCGAGAGATTGTGGTAAGTGTAAGGAGTGCCTCGGTCGGGTGGTCCGCCGCGAATCGGGACAGGGCCCGAGAGGCCCGCTTGCGGGACCGGCCTAGAAACCGCATTATACCTCAATTATCGATCTGGTGCGGTTCCGATTCTGGACAGGAGTCTGCCCGATGTCGCATGCCCCTCGTCGCCATCTTCGCCTGGAAAATATTGAAGGGGTCACGGTCGTCAGCTTCGTGGATACCAAGATCGTCTCCGAGGAGAGCATCCAGGAGATGGGCGACCAGCTTTACAGCCTGGTTGAGAATGAGGGCCACAAGAAAATCTTGCTCAATTTCGGCAACGTGCAATACCTCTCCAGCGCCGCTCTGGGCAAACTGATCAACCTGAAAAAGAAGGTCGGCGCGGTCAAGGGAATGCTCAAGCTCTGCTGCATCCATCCCGACCTCCTCGAAGTCTTCCGCATCACCCGGCTCGACCAAGTCTTCGAGATCTACGCCGAGGAACAGGCCGCCCTCGACAAGTTCTGAGACAGACCGGTCACCACAAA